>NZ_JAYFER010000223.1:0-6181 GCF_055795065.1 Lyngbya sp. CCY1209 | reverse complement strand
TCTTGCTCTCTGCGAGACAGAGTAACAGGTTAGGGCTAGAAAGCCCCGTCGCTGTCTTCGCGGGGATTGGTTACCCTCAAACCGAACGATCCGGAATCCGTCACCAGCAAGCTCCAGCGCCTATTCAACATTCGGACGGGTGCGAGTGATGTCCTATTTGAAAGTGAAGATGATGCCGGCACTTATATCGACTTCAATCAATTTCTGAATGGAATTCCCGCCGAAAGTACCACCCCCGCCCAAACGACGCCATCCATGCCGTCCGCGTCGCCGAGGGCCCAACCCGGCACGGCATGGTAACTCGATCTCGTTGATGTTGAGGACTCTACCGTGAGACGACCCCGAATCGGTTGGGCCGGCGCGATCGCGATCTGTTCTCTCCTGTGCGTCCTGGGGGGCACAGACATCCCGAAATCCCCCCTCAACGCCGCCCAACCCCCCGTAGCGCCCGAACTCCCCTCCGAACCCGAACTGCGCGAAATGGCCCGTCAAATTGCCGTGCGGGTTTACTCCGGGCGGATGTGGGGGACGGGAATTATCATCCGCGAACGGGGCGGCATTTACACCGTGATCACCAACGACCACGTTCTCTTCCCCGGCGGGGGCCAAAATTACCGCGTCGAAACCCCCGACGGCCGCATCCACGCCGCCGAAATGGTCAAGTCGGCATCCTGGGGGGACAATGATTTGGGAGTGGTACAGTTCCGCAGCAGCGATCGCCCCTACACCGTTGCCGCGATCGCCCAAACTCCCGCCACCGTGGGAGAAACGGTCATCGCCGCCGGATTTCCCCTGGAGGCCGACCGATCGCAAAACCGAGGATTTATCATCACCCAAGGGCAAGTGTCCCGGTGGATGGAACAGCCCTTCGTGGGAGGCTACCAACTCGGATACACCAACGATATTTTTTCGGGGATGAGCGGCGGACCGCTGTTGAACGACCGGGGGGAAGTGGTGGGAGTGAACGGAATGCACAAATATCCCCTGTGGGGCACTTACCAGTTTGCGGACGGGTCCTCCCCCCCGGAAACCGTAGCGGCCCAACTCGTCCGCTACAGTTGGGCGATTCCCATTCAGACGGTTCTCCGACTCACTCCGGAATAGGGAGCGGGGGCAGGGGAGGCAGGGGAGGAAAATTCTATCTGTGTTCTTCCTCCGCTTCCTCCGCCCCTCCACCCCCTCCGCTTCTCTGAATTCCTGGTATCGACCCATCCTATAGAACATTAGCTAATATTGTCCGTTAGAGACGAGAACCCATGAAAGTGCGATCGCTCCCTCAAAATCTGTTGCTGTCGGCGGGAATTGTCCTGTCCGGGTGGCTCGGTGCCACCCCCGTTGCGGCCGAACTCTCCCCCGACGAGGTCAACTCCATCGCCAGCCAAACCACCGTCCTCATCGCCCCGGAACTGCGCCCGGAATTGCTGGAAGCCTTGGAGAATAACTACCGCAACCCCCTCGCCAGCCAGAACAACCCGGACGGCGTGTGGCACCCGGGATCGGGGGTGATCATCGCCCGGGAGGGCAACCGCTACTACGTCCTGACGGTGAGCCACAATTTCAAACAACGGGATCTCGATGCCGGCCGGTCCTACGGCATCCGCACCGGCGACGGACGGGTTCATGTGGTGCAGCAGCCCGACGACGGCCGCGGCTGTCCCCTGCGGGGGTCCGCGTCCCCCGGAAATTTGATCCGGTTCGGCTGCTACTCCATCAGCTTGCCGACGCGGGTGGCGGGTTCAGACCTGGCGGTGGTGGCCTTTGAGAGCGATCGCGACTATCCCATTGCGCCCTCCGCCCCCGACCGCTCCGTCAACGTGGGGGATGTGGTCTACGTCTCCGGCTGGCCGGACCCCGAAAAAGAGCGGGATGCGGCTACGGGTCGCTGTCTGGGGAAAGCCACCCGCCGCCAGCGTCGCCTCACCTGGGGTCCGGTGACCGGGATCGTCGAACCCGACACCAGCGAAAATGGTTACAGCCTGTTTTACCTGGATAATACCCGCCCGGGGATGAGCGGCGGGCCGGTGTTCGATGGCGAAGGCCGGGTGGTGGGGGTTCACGGCCGAGGTTCGGGGGGGAAAGCCCAACTGGTGAATCAATACTGTTCCGTCAGCAACGCCCCCAACGCCCAAGCCTTTGAATCCGGGGATTTCGCCCTCGATGGTCGGGGGGCGGGGCGGGCCGACCCGGAGAGCCTGCGAACCCGGTTCAGCAGCGGCCAGGATTTTAATAATTTTATGGGTTTGATTCGCAATACGGGTTTGGATTTAGCCTTCAATCTCGGTTTGCCCCGCCCCGAGGTCATCCGAGCTGCCTTGACTCCGATCCCCCAAAGTCGCAATACTGGAACCGTCGATTTTGCGATCGCGGCGGTGGCGACGGGCAGTTTTGACGATCCCAAGGATGTCATCACCAATATTTATGACACCTACGGATCTTTTGAAGGACTCGGGCCGCGGCTGCGGGATACCCCCTCGGGGGGGTGCGACAGCTTGCTCCTCGGCGAACCGTGTTTTTAGGTGATCGCGATCGGAACCGTCGGGATTTTTAAACAATGTAACGTCCCCAAAAGTCAAATCACGGACGAACTGTCTGCCAGAGAGTCATTTGATCGGCGATCGCAACCCTTTCCCATCAATAAGAATTGTCGAGTTGACCCAACCGATGAGAGTCGCGAAAACCGTCCGTAACCGTATCGACCTATCAGGTCGGCAAGCCCCGCGTTATAGCAGTGCGCGCTCGTATAGTTACAAAACCTATAAAAGGGAGTCGGTCGTCGGTCGTAGGGAGTAGGGAGAACTCAAAGACTCTTTGAATCGAGGTTTTGAAGTTTTCGAGGTTCCCCCAATTTGTTAACACACGATCGCTCATTGCTATAGCCGGTTAAATTGACAGATGAAGCCGAAAAATACGGAGTGCAATCATTCGTGTAAACGGCTGATGAAGGTTTTTTTTGTTATACTCAAAACCAGTGATTCTTCCTCGGGCGTTTTTGACTTTCTATGGCTTCTATCCTGATCGTAGATGACGAACCCAATAATTTTGACGTCATCGAAACCCTATTATCAGACCGCGATGACGACCTCCACTATGCCTCGAATGGGAAAAGTGCGATCGCGTCCCTGGACTTGTTCGCCCCGGATCTGATTTTGCTCGACGTGATGATGCCGGAGCTCAACGGGGTGGAAGTCTGCCAGCAAATCAAAGCCATGCCCAAATGGACCGCCACCCCCATCGTCATGGTGACAGCCCTGAGCAGCAAAGAAGATCTCGCCCGCTGCCTGGAAGCCGGCGCCGACGACTTTATCAGCAAACCCATCAACCGCCTCGAACTTCGCGCCCGGGTGCAATCGATGTTGCGAATCAAATCCCAATACGACGAACTGCAAACCCTGCTCAAATCCCGGGAAGATATGGTCAACATGATGGTTCACGACCTGCGAAATCCCCTCATGGGGATCTTGTTCGGCTTGTACGTCGTCGAACGGGGCGACCTGCCCCTCAAATTGAAAGACAAAGTGTCCAGAAGTCTCATCGCCGCCCAGCGGTTGCAGGCGTTGATCGACGATCTGATCCTGATGGGAAAAATGGAACAAAGTCAGATCCAACTCCACCGGACGAAAGTCGATCTCGGCGGCGCTCTCGGGTCCGCGATCGAACGTTTCACGCCGATCGCCGCTCAAAAAAATATCGAACTGATCGGGCGACTTCCGGAGCCGGGAAGCGTCGTCAATGCGGACGACACCTTGTTCCAACGGGTGTTGGATAACCTGCTTTCAAACGCGATCAAGTTTTCGCCCAGCAGCAGCGAAATCGTCCTCGCTGCCGAACTGACCGCGGCCGGAGAGGCCCAAATTCAAGTCGCGGATGCCGGTCCAGGAGTGGCGGAGGAATTGAAGGAGAGCATTTTCAAAAAATACGAGACGGGGACGCGCATGGCTGAAGTCTCCCAAATCGGTCTGGGGTTGGCATTCTGCAAGATGGTGGTCGAAGCCCACGGCGGCCAAATTGGTGTCCGCCCCAACCAACCACGAGGCACCATTTTTGAGATCCGCCTGCCGGCAATGTCCCTTTAAAAACTGAGTTTTGAGGCAACCAAAGGTAAGGAAAACTCGAAGGTGCTGCCCCGGCCCAACTCGCTGGTGACGGAGATTTCGCCCCCCTGCAGTTCCACCAGACGGCGGGTGATTGCCAGACCGATACCCGTGCCGCCGGAGTTGCGCGATCGCGACCGGTCGGCCCGCCAAAACCGCTCGAAAACGTGGGGCAAATCCGCCTCGGAAATGCCGATGCCGGTGTCGCTGACGGCCACCCAGAGGCGATCGCCCCGACTCCAAACCTTGACGGAAATCGTCCCCCGTTCCGTATAGCGGACCGCATTTCCCAACAGATTCACCAGGATTTGTTCGGTGCGATCGATATCCGCAAAAACCGGGGGTAAATCTTCCGGACACTCCAGTTGCAAGGTCGGTCCGTCTTCTAACAGTTGGTCAGAAAATCGCTGCACCAACGATTCCAACAGGGGCCGAATGTTGACGGCTTGGGGGTGGATGGGCAAATATCCCGACTCGACTTTGGAGAGTTCTTGCAGGTTGTTGACCAACCGTTCGAGGCGTTTGGTTTCCTTCGTCAACTGCTGGTAAATCTCCGGCGACGGCGCAATTCTCCCCTCCGCCATTTCCTCCAAATAGCCCCGGACGACGGTGATCGGCGTCCGCAATTCGTGGGTGAGATCGCTAATTAATTCCCGCCGTTTTTGTTCCACATCTTGCAGGCTGCCCGCCATCTGATTGAAACTCATCGCCAGTTGGTTGAGTTCCGGAATTTCACTGGGCGACATCCGTTCTGAGAGGTTCCCCTTGGCGAATTTTTGCGTGATTTCTTCCATTTGCGTCAGGGGTTGGGTGATGCGTTTTGTCACCCAATAGCTGAGGCCTACGGCCGCGGTCGAACCCGCCAAAACTGACCAAAACGTGCTGCGGTTCCAGGCGATTTCAAACCCTTCGATCAGCCGGGTGCGAACGTACTGCAACCGAAAGCCCGGACCCTCGAGCTGTTCCAGGCGACGGACGAAGAAACGGGGGGAGGAAATTTTGCCGATGATGACCAAGGAAGACACCCCGATCAGCATGACCAGCAAGTGGGATAAAAACAGGCGCGATCGCAAATCCACTTTTGCCATTAGTTACGGCTATCTCCGATTCACGCTTTGATTGTATCATTGTCTTTTGGAGTTGCGGGCGATCGCGACATTTTTCCAACCGCTCAACTGATCAAAGGACAATTTTTGCACGGACAATGCCACGACCTACCGTTATCATACCGGGCTATTTTGCGACGGCGGACGATTACCGCGAAATGGAACGCGCTTTACAAAACCGGGGCATCCAGACGCGGATCGTCCCCCTGCGAAAACGAGACTGGTGGCCGACTTTCGGCGGGCGATCGATGATTCCAATTTTGCAGAAAATTAACCAAACTGTCCAGCAAGTTCGGCTCGAATACAGTTCCGACAAAATCAATTTGGTCGGCCACTCGGCGGGGGGCTGGATCGCCCGCATTTACTTGGGCGAAAAACCTTACACCATCCACAATGATGTTTCCGAGGATGCGATCGGGTTTTGGAATGCCCGATCGCAAGTCGAAACCCTGGTGACGTTGGGGACGCCTCACGTCAGCCGGGAACGGTGGACTCGGAAAAATTTGGATTTTGTCAAAGACAATTATCCCGGGGCATTTTATCCCGATATTTCCTATGTCTGCGCGGCGGGAAAGGCGATTTTCGGTGCCCGCAAGCCGGGAAGTTTGCTGGCGTTCAACAGCTATCAAATTACGATCGGTGTCGGCCAAACCTGGGGGGACGGCATCACCCCCGTCGAAGCCGCCCATCTGGAGGGGGCCGACAACATCACGTTGGATGAGGTTTGGCATTCTCCGCGATCGCCCGGAAAGTGGTACGGTTCTGTCGAGGTCGTCCCGAGTTGGGCCGATACGTTGAAATAATATCAGATTGGGTGTGGGGGCGAGGCGGAGGAGGCCGAGGGGCAGACGGGCAAAGATGGGAAGAATCTAAAATCTAAAATTCCCTACACCCTACACCCAGTCCGGTAGGGTGGGTTAGGCGCGACAGTAATTTTTCTGAAAAACCGACAACTTTTCATTCGCGCCGTAACCCACCATTTCC
>NZ_JAYFER010000222.1:0-2546 GCF_055795065.1 Lyngbya sp. CCY1209 | reverse complement strand
TGTGATACCAAACTTCGGAACATACAGACAGTTATAAGGCTGGTCAGGGGTGCGTCCCTTATATCCATCCAAGGGGATGAAAGCCTTACCGGGAGGTTATTTCAGGTATTTCAGCCCGATTTCATTCCCGAACGAATCGCACTACCGAATCTAGACTACCGCAGAGGGGGACACAATATGGCCGGGTGGGGAAAAACGGTGACAATCCTTAACAATTTTGGGGATGTGGGGTGTGGGGAAAGTGAAAAGTGAAAAGTGAAAAGTGAAAAGTGAAAAATTCCCTATTCCCCAGTCGCGATCGCGGATGAACCCGATTTCACAGATAACACGGGTGACTGATGCTGGCTTGCTTCTTCCCGACTCCCGACTCCCGACTCCCTATTCCCCGTATACGCGGCGCAAGTTTAACTTGAAACCGGGTACTATCGCTTCGCCGGACAACTCGTCGGGATTTTCTAATATTTCCACCGGCGATTCCGGGCGGTAAATTTCGACTTTGCGATGTTTCGGATCGAGCAACCATCCCAATTTCGCGCCGTTGTCCATGTATTCGCGCATTTTTTCTCGCAGCGATTTTAAGGTGTCAGAATCCGATCGCAACTCGACGACAAAATCGGGGCAGATATTGGCGAATGTCCCTTTTTGTTCCGGCGTGAGGGCATCCCAGGATTCCGGACTGATCCAACAGGCATCGGGAGAACGGGTCGCGCCGTTGGGTAAAATCAAGGCGGTGGAGGAGTCGAAAGCCTCCCCCGGACGTCCGTTTTCTTCGTACCAGCGATCAAGTTGTCCGGTAATGCTGCGGTTGCGTTTTCCCGTTTCCCAACCGGTCGGCGGATTCACGATCAACTCTCCTTCTGCCGTTCTTTCCAGTTGCAAATCTCGGTTGACTGCGGCGAGGGCCGCGAACTGTTCTTGGGTGACATAAAGTTTAATCGTTTTTGGTAATTCAAGGGAGAGCGTTTCGGTGTCCGGTTTGGGGGGTGTCCGTACCATTTTGACCTCCTGCGCGATCGCGCCGATCCGAATTGATAGCAGGCAACAGGCAATAGGCAACAGGCAATAGGGAAGAAAAGCGCCTACCGTCTGAGTTTCAGGGTGGTTCGATGTCCTAGCTACCCGGGCGACTGCTATATATTCTAAACCGCCAGGACTCTGAGGAGATCCCAACACTCCGCCAATCTCCCAATTGTGGGCAGTTCGCCGAAAGCTGATGGCCGATCGCTAGAGTCGGGTTGGGTGCGTTCCCCACTACAATTGATGACACCCCGATCTCATCCCGATCGCCCCTTTCTCCTCAAAACGGGCGGAACCACTCAGAAACTCGCGGAAAAAACAGTAACATTGATTACTAATTTTCAACCATCGAGTGGAGAATCATGGACAATTTGTGGCTTTGGCAATCGCACCCGATCGCTATTTTGATCGGCGTGATGGTTCTTTGGGCGATCGCGATCCTCGCCTTTCCCCGTCCCGCCGCCGCCGGGGTGAAACGCTATCTCGACGGAAACGCGGCGGACGTGAAAATTCCGAAAACTGAGATCGTCCACATTCTCGGCGGCGGCGGCCCGGATGTCGATCCGGCTTTCCAGTGGGCGATCGACCGGGTGCGGGGGGGCAAATATTGCGATCGCACCGTGGATGTGGTCATCATCCGGGATTCCGGGGAAGACGGCTACAACGAACCGATTTTCGACATGGCGGGGGTGGATTCGGTGGAAACCTTACTCGTCACCCGTCCGGAAGACGCCAACCATCCGGATGTGGTCGAGAGTGTCCGCAATGCCGAGATGATTTTCTTTGCGGGGGGCGACCAGTGCCGCTACCTCCGTAATTATTTGGATACCGATTTATATGATGCCATCAAGTCTGCCCTCGATCGCGGCGCGGCGATCGGCGGGACCAGTGCGGGGGCGATGATCCAAAGCCGTTTCGTCTTCACCGCCTGCGGCCAGAGTATCGACAGCGAATCGGCGTTGGACGATCCCTATCGGGATATCGAACTCGACGACCGCGTATTTGACTGGCGATATTTGGAAAATACAATTGTTGACACTCATTTTGCCGATCGCGATCGCATGGGCCGTTTGATGACATTCGTCGCCCGGGCCCGGCAAGATGGTCTGGCGGCAAAGGTGTTGGGAATCGGCATCGACGAGGGAACGTCTTTGACCATCGATGAAACGGGACTCGCGGAAGTCATGGGACAGGGCTCGGTCTATTTCGTATCGGGAAGTCATTCCCCGGAAGTCTGCGAACCCGGGACACCCCTGACATTCTCCGATTTTCAACTCTGGAAACGCCGGGACGGCGAAACCTTCGACCTGAAAAACCGACCGGACGAAGGCGACTATTCAATTAGCGTCAATGACGGCAGACTCTCGGACGATCCCTATTAATTTGACACTCCCCGCCCGATTTTAGAAACCGGGTTTCTACCCAAATTTTGGAGTTGAACCCGATATCTTGTTAAAGCGCTGCTAGAGGGCAATAGGCAATAGGCAACAGGCAATAGGAAACTGAAATGACCTTTACATCGATGTTTC
>NZ_JAYFER010000221.1:0-4175 GCF_055795065.1 Lyngbya sp. CCY1209 | reverse complement strand
AGCTGACTCGCCGAAAGAGAAAGTCTGGATAGTGATATTCAGAATCCCCGTCACTTTAGTGCGGGGAGTACGTCAAGACCCCACCGATTCTATCAGCACGATCGCATTTCCGCCGATTGTCCCCGGCAATACTAGCCCTTCTGTGGCCGAACCCACTCCGGAAGCTGACAACCTGACGGGAACCCCAGAAGCCGACGAACTGTTCGCTTTGGCGGGCAACGATAACGTCAATTTGGGCCTCGGGAACGACGAAGCCAACGGCAACGAAGGCAACGATGTCATCGATGCGGGGGCGGGTAACGATATCGTTCAAGGTGGCAAGGATGATGACCAAATCCTCGGCGGTGCCGACGATGACGAACTGTTCGGCAACCAAGGAAATGACGCCGTTTCCGGTGACGAGGGGGACGACTGGCTCAATGGCAACCAAGGAAACGACGTTCTCGACGGCGCCGACGGCAATGATGAGGTTTACGGTGGCCAGGGGGATGACCAGGCCAAAGGTGGCGAGGGCGACGATATCGTTTTCGGTGGCCAGGGGTCTGACCTGATGGAGGGTAACGAGGGCAATGATGTCCTCTATGGCAACCAAGAGGCGGATACGATTTCCGGTAATGCCGGTAATGATACAGTCTATGGCGGTCAAGGGGATGACATCCTCGACGGTGGCGAGGGTTCCGACGTGCTCTCGGGTGATGAGGGCAACGACATCCTCGACGGCGGGGAAGGCGACGACCAACTCGACGGCGGCAATGGGGATGATATCCTCGTCGGGGCACAAGGTGCCGACCTGCTGACCGGGGGGAATGGGAGCGATCGCTTCGTCCTCGTCCCTGGTTACGGCCCGGATACCATTACCGATTTTACCAGTGGTGAGGATATTATTGTCCTCGACGGCGGCATGAGTTTCGAGCAACTCACCATCACTTCCGTCAACGGCCAGACTCAGATTGCTTTGGGTTCTGATGTTCTGGCGGAATTGGTGGGCGTGGATGCCGGGATTATCGGTGCGGATGATTTTAGTACGTCTGTGTTCTAAAGTCGGTTAATTTTTCAGTGTAAAATGCGATCGCTCCGACCGTTTCAATCGTGGGGGGCGATCGCTTTTTGTCGGTCAAAAATTATCCCGATACCACTACCCTTCCTCAACGGCCGTCACCCCGGCGTTTTGGGGGCTAGAAGGCGTCAAAAACCGAGATTTTAGCAAAAAGCCCAGATAGACAAAACCGGCGATCGCGGCCGCACCGATACCGATGGGGCTCGGAACCCAAAAAACCGCTTCCAGGCGGTTAATTTCCCCGGGTTTGAGGGTCCAGACGAGGACTTTTCCATTGTCGCGGGTGGCGACGGATTCCCCTTCCACGGCTGTCTCCGGGACGATCGCCCGTCCCCCCCAGGGGGTGGCGAGGGTGAATTCAAACTCCAGCAGGTTTCCCGTCCCGACGATCGCATTTTCATCGGTGGAAATCAAAGCGAGCGATCGCAAATCCAATTCCAAACTCAGGTGGTTGCGGAGGGCGAAAATTAAGTTATTTTGCGTCAACCCCAAGTCCGAAGAAAACTGGGGCAATTCCCCTTCCGGGAGGTCGAGTTTTTGCCGGGAAGAGGGGGCGATGGGGTTGAAAAATGCGGTGAATTTGTTTTGCAAATCCGCCCCGTTGTAAAATGGGATGGTGACTTCGATCTCCCGTTCCGACAGCCGTCTAGCCTTGCCGTTGAGGGGTTTTGCGCGACGGTTGAGACTCGGCAACCACTCCTTCGCCACATCCTGCCCGAAACGGGTCATCTGTTCCCCGAGTATGATGTGCCCGACGATTTGTCCGTGGGTCTGATCCCTGAACTCGATCCCCACCTGCGATCGCACGCATCCCCCGAGGAGGAGGGAAACCATGCCGACGACAATCAAAACTCGCAATTTTTTCAGCATTCAACCTTGCCTGACCACGACATCGGAGGCCGCCGCACTCGCGCAAAGACCGCCACCCCCGCCGCTTTCGATCAAAACCGATCACCGCACCGTTGTCAATTCGCCCAAATGGGGAGAGCGGCGATCGCAATCTTTTGATAATTGATAATTGATAATTGATAATTGATCATGTCAGTTCTTCCCGACCCCCTCCATTCTGGGGAGTCGGGACTCGGGAGTCGGGAATAAGGAATAATATACAGGGACGGAGGCTTCCTCCGCTTCCCATCCCCAATCAACGTTCTCATCGGAATCAATATGGCTCGAACACCTCAAAACCCGAATTTTTCCCCCCAACCCGCCGAAGGCGCTCCCGATACGGAAGCCCTGGTGGGGATGCTGCGTCGCAAGGAGGGCTCCTGGGTGGAGTGGGGGCAAGGCTGCGCCGCCCTGCAAAAATCCGGCTACAATTCCCAGCAGATCTTCGAGGAAACCGGGTTTGAACCCATCCAGCAAAATCAGGTGATCGTCGCCGCCCAGGTGTACGCTTCGATGGACAAGGGCGGGGCATCGGAGGCCGTGAAATCCCACTTCTGGCAAAAAGGCAGCGATATCCTCTACGAACTCCGCATCCTCACCCAACCCCAGCGCATCGACGCCGCCCAATTGATCCTCGACAATCATTTAGACGCGGACGAGGCGAAAATCGTCGCCCGGGCGATCAAAGATTTTTCCCGGCTGGGTTCGGTTCCCGAGGGATTTTCCCGGGACCCGGGGGATGTCGTCGCCTGCCAGTGCTGGAAACTGGCCCGCCAAAATAACGACCTCCAGGAGCGATCGCGCCTCATCGCCCGGGGCCTCAAATTTGCCACTTCCCCCGGCGCCCGCACCCGACTCGAACAACTCCTCACCGATTTTACCGTCGTCTCCCAAAAACCGGCACCCCGCCTCCCCGTGTACCGCCTCGAAGCCCAGGAAGACCTCCCCTGCATCCTCCCCGTGGTGGGCCGATTTCCCCTCGCCGTCGAGGATCTCAAAGCCGTCCCCTTAACCGAAGCCGCCGAACCCTTCCGGATTGTGCAGTTTTCCGGACTCGGTGCCTGGGTTCCCCTCCCCGGGTGGCAGGTGATCCTCGCCTCAGAAGATCCGGTAGCGATTTTGTGTCGGAGCGATCGCCTGCCGAGTCCCCTCCCGGGTGCGGTTGAAGAGGTTCTGGTGGTCGTCGATCGCGCCGGGAGAATTTGGGAAGGCGACAGCTATTTTCTGGTGGAAGAAAACGGCCAACTCGAATTGCGGTGGTTTGAAAACGAACCGGAAGAAACCCTCCTGGGCCGGGTGGTTTTGATCCTGCGTCCGAAACGCATCGTCGATGAAAATCAGATGACCGACGTGTGGCAAATTGAGGAGTAGGGAATCGGGAGTCGGACCATAATAGAAGTTGTCGCAATTTTGAGAAATCCCCCATGTCCCATTCCCCCCTCGCCAACCTCCAAAAGCGCTTTTTTGCCTGGGGGATGGCCCGCGCAAATACCGGCACCCGCTCGGTGAAGCTCGACGCCTGCCATACCCACGACAACCTGGGCGAGTTGAAACAAACCTTATTCGGCCGAGTGCACGGCACCGTCCTCGAAATCGGCCCCGGTGCGGGGGCGAACTTCGCCCATTTTCCCCCGGATATCCGCTGGATCGGCATCGAACCGAACCCCCATATGCACGGCTATTTGAAAGAAGAAGCCGATCGCCGGGGATTCGGGGCGATCGCACTGTACGAAGGCGGGGCCGAACGCATACCCCTGGACGATGCCAGCGTCGATTGTGTCGTGGGCACCCACGTTTTCTGCTCGGTGGACGACCCCCAACAGAGCCTGCGGGAAATTTGGCGGGTTCTCAAACCCGGAGGCGAGTTGATCTTCCTGGAACACGTCGCCGCCGAATCCGGCAGTTGGAACCGGCAGGTACAGGATGCCGTCGCCCCGATTTGGAAGCGGGTGTTCGACAACTGCCACCCCAACCGAGAAACCGAAACGGCCCTGCGAACAGCCGGTTTCGAGATCGCAGAGGGACTGAATTTTCGGCTGAAATTTCCGATCATCGCCCCCCACGCCGCTGGAGTGGCCAAGAAGGCGGGTGTGGGGTGTGGGGTGTAGGGTGTAGGGAGTGGGGAGTCGGGAGTGGGGAGTCGGGAGGGAGCGGGGGGAGCGGTGGGTGAGACATCCAGACCGCTTGGGAATCAATTCCCGAGGGCGCAAGCCAGGGGCCCCAACCCGAT
>NZ_JAYFER010000220.1:0-40218 GCF_055795065.1 Lyngbya sp. CCY1209 | reverse complement strand
GCACCGCTTGGGAATCAATTCCCCGAGGGCGCAAGCCTTGCGCCCCTACCAGCAAAAATCATCTGAAGATGATTGGGGAGGTTGTCCGGATCTGATATCAACTTGCCTCCCCTGCCTCCCCTGCCTCCTCTGCCTCCTCTGCCTCCTGGAGCCCCCTACTCCCTACTCCCCACTCCCTACTCCCTTCATCGACATTTGGGACAGCAGCCAGTTGGCCATCGTCGCCCGCCGGGTTTGTCTGGGGCCGAAGGTGCCGATTTTGTAGCCTTTGAAGCCGAGTTGCTCTTTGAGGAGCTGTTTGTTTTCTTTGGGGATGGAGCGGGTGAGTTTGACGGTGGCGGGGCGAGAGTCGATGAAGTCGGGGGGTTCGGGGTAGGTTTCCCGCCAGTCGGGATCGACTTGGGTGGCGTCCCAGCGATCGCTTTCCGTATTATAACGGTAGCCCAGATGGTGCCAGACGAGTTCGTTGACGGTGCGATCGTCGAGGTCTTCGTTGAGGATGGCCCAGATGGTTTCGGTGTTGAGGGGTGGCAGTTCGGACATGGAATTCGATTGAATGCTATTTTCGGGGGCGTTGATTTTTTCATCATACATACAGCCATGTCACCCCCACGGATTCATTGTAGGCGATCGCGTTTCCGGTGTCAATCCTGTTGTTGATCACTCCAAACCCCTTACCTTATCATGGGGTTACAGCCGTTGATTTTTAGTCAATTATTATGTCCCCTTAACATACCCACATCATAGCCATAAAATAAAAGGCGATCGCGAGAAACAAAAAAACAATAATTATGAAACTTTACTTAGAATCAACCTTTTATTTATCAAACCTGGATCTTTATTATTCCAAGTTGGACAACTTGCAAGTTACCGGAATCGACACCGATATCAAAATTGACGGAGGTCTCGATCTATCTGAAGAAGAATTGGATGAAAGAATGGCATTGGGAGACTACCCGGAACCCATTCAGGTTGGCCGAATGCAAGCCCATAGATTCGATTTGTATTACGACCAAGGAGAAGTCATAATTGTCGCCGATTGTCTGACATCTGACTTATCGTACTTCGCATCGTTCTGTCTATTGGAGGAAGGTCGGGAAGCCATAGAATACAAGCGCCACTTATTTTATATAAATAGCGTCTTCATTGAACCGAAATACCGGGGAAGAGATTACGGATTGCAGGCATTGGCGATGTTTTTACAGGGTTTCGCCTGGGGCGAGGCCGTCGGTTGCCATCCAGTGCCAACTGACGACTTATCCGGCAAGTACCCGAAAGAGAAAGGACAATCGCTTCTACGAAAATATTGGTCAAAAGTTGGATTAGAATCCTACAGCGAAAAGCACAATATTCTCTGGACTCCAAACTGGGAGATGCCGCGTTGGTTAAGACAAAAAATTTTTCAAGAGCGGGAATGGTATTAAAGCCAAGATTATTTCGCAGGAAACAACCAGAGAAAATCACCCCAAAAACCTATGCAGTAAGGGTATCGCCGATCGCACCCTCTTCAAAATGCTATACTGTCCTCCATACCCTGGACGGGCAGGTGAGGCGTTCCTACGTCCTCTGGCAAGAATATATCCCCCCGCTAATTGCCATCGAATGTGTCGGAGGATGGTTCGGAAGAACGCGATCGCGGGGCATTAACCCAGAAGAATTGTAAAGTAAATACGGGTCGTCAAGGTCAAATTCAATTAGGAGGTAAAATGATTCAAGAATATATTCAAAAAGCCATGCAAGTTGCCGAGTATGAACTCCTAGAAGATGATGAAGGGTTTTATGGTACAATTCCCGGAGCGACGGGAGTTTGGGCAACGGGAAGCACCTTGGAAGCCTGCCGTCAAGAACTGATGGAAGTTTTAGAAGAGTGGATATTGATTGGCATTTCTCAGGGTCATCAACTGCCGGAGTTCGGTGGGATTAGCTTGAAAGTGGAGCCGATCGCCTGATGCCACCTTTTGGCCCGATATCCCGTCGTCAGTTGATTGCCGTATTCAAAGCCGCCGGTTTTGTTGGTCCCTATTCGGGTGGCAAACACCAGTTTATGGTGCGGGATGGCTTGCGAGTTCGGATTCCCAATCCTCATCAAGGAGAAATTGGCAAGAATCTGTTGAAACGGATTTTAAAACAAGCGTGTATTTCACAAGATGAGTGGGAAAATTTATAGCACTTCGAGGTTGTGTTGAGAGAATTGCGATCGCACCCTCTTCAAAATGCTATACTGTCCCCCATCCCCTGCGATGAAAAACGATTTGCCATGACCATCGCCAAATTCTCTGAACTCGGAATTACTTCCCTTCCGGATCATACCCAACTCCCCGACTCCGACGGCACCTTCGTGAAAAACTTTCAGGAGCACCCCCAGAGTATCTTACTGACTGATTCCATCCAGCCGACGCTCGATCGCCTGCACCCGGACGAACAATATGCGATCGGTCAGGATTGTGGCATTTACTGGCGACTGACGCAACCCCCGGAAAAAGGGGCCGAATGTCCCGACTGGTTTTATGTGTCCAACGTCCCCCCCACCCTGGACGGACAGGTGAGGCGTTCCTACGTCCTTTGGCAAGAATATATCCCCCCGCTAATTGCCATTGAATTCGTGTCGGGGGACGGTTCCGAAGAGCGCGATCGCACCCCTCTCTCCCAAACTTCAGAAGACCGCCAAAAACCAGGAAAATTTTGGGTGTACGAACAGATCATCCGCCCCGCTTTCTATGCCATTTATGAAGTACAAAAAGCCCGCGTTGAAGTCTATCAGTTAATTACCAATCATTACGAGTTAATGGAAGCCAACGAACGGGGTCATTATCCGATCGAGCCGATGGGTGTCGAGTTGGGAATTTGGCGGGGACGATACGGCAATTTAGACTTGCCTTGGCTGCGTTGGTGGGATAGTGAGGGGAATTTGTTATTAACCGGAGATGAACGGGCTACAATTGAACGTCAGCGGGCGGAAAATGAACGTCAGCGGGCGGAAAGAGCCGAATCGGAGTTGCAGCAGGAACGTCAACGGGCCGAACGGCTGGCGGAATTGTTGCGATCGCAGGGCATTAACCCAGAAGAATTGTAATCGAAGGTACGTCGCTAGATTTCCGGCGTCAACATTCCGACAACCCGAAACCCGATATAATCCTTACCGCTGCCGGAGGGGTGCCAGTAGCGAACAGCAGAACGGCAAAATTTGGCGAAGTCACTCCAAGAACCACCCCGCAACACATGGTAATCATCACTATTAAGTTTTACCCAAGCCTCACCATCGCGGGGTAAACCCTCATAGTTTTCGTGATAGTCATCCTCGCACCATTCCCAAACATTTCCGTGCATATCGTATAAACCAAAAGCATTGGGGGGGAAACTGCCCACCGGGGTTGTCTTTCTCCGATCCTCTCCCTTCGCCGCCTCGCCGTAGGGAAAAGTACCCCGATAATTGACCCAATCCGTCGTTATCGTTTCCCCGAAATAAAAGGGTGTCGTTGTACCGGCCCGACCGGCATATTCCCATTCGGCTTCGCTCGGCAAACGATAGTTTTTTTGGGTCAGTTGGGAGAGCTTTTTACAAAAATCTTTGACACCCGCCCAATCAACCGTTTCGACGGGGTTTTGTGTCCCCTTAAAGTGGGAGGGATTGTCTCCCATCACCGCTTGATACTGTTCCTGAGTGATGGGGTATTTGCTCATGTAAAAAGGTGCGATCGCCACCTCGACCTGATTACCGCTGCCATCATTTTCATTGCTGCCCCGCCCCGCTTCCCCTTGGGGCGACCCCATCAAAAACGTTCCTCCGGGAATGGCGACCATCTCTAAGATGGTGTCGTTGACCCGTTCCTTGAAGACTTTCGCTTCCATCTGATGGCGGTCAATGACTTGTCCCTGATGGTTGACGTTCACCACTTCAAATTGTTGGGTTTCTGTATGCAAAGCCATACATTTTGCGGATTATTTCACATTTAAATTATACCACAAGTGCCATTATTGGGAGTCAGTTTTTTTGGGAAAATTGCCCCCGTTTCAATCATCTAAAAATGCCAGGGTTAGCGTCTCCCCGTTCCGGCGGCGAGCGATCGCCAACAATCCTTCCATCACTTCACCATCCCCAAGGTTATAAATTTGGAAATCTTTGACTTCCGGACTGTTAAAGCCTGCCGCGAGGATGGTGGGTTCGCGATCCTGGCCGGTTTCATCATAATCGTAGTCCAGCATATTCGCGATCCGGTCGTCATAGTCAAGACCGGCAACCCGGGTTGCCGCGTCTAGTTCTAGCCGAATATTGGGTTCGAGGTCTGGAGTGCGCTGATAGATTAATTTCCATTCGCGCATCCAACTGATCAGGCTTGGAGAACTTTCTTCGGAACTCTCCCCCACAAAATATTGATATTGACGCAAGGCAACCGCTTCCAAATCGGCTTCGGGCTGAACCCGTTCGTAAAAAATGGTGACTCCCCAAGCATCTTGGCGAGGCGGACTGTAAAAGTCCATCAAATCTCGGGCATATTGGGGAATTTCAGGAGATAAAGACATGGTTAAACCGGGCAAATTTATCGTCAAAATTTATAAGCCATGAGTCGAATTTTTTTTATCTAAAAATGCGAAAATCACCGTCTCTCCGTTCCGGCGATGACTGATCGCCAACAGTCCTTCCACGACTTCACCATCCCCGATGGTATACACTCGGAAATCTTCAACCTCCGGACTGTCAAAAGCCGTCTGGAGTACCGTATAGGCTCGCACGTAGTCATCGGTATTGATCTTTAAGAACTTTGAGAACAGATTCTCATGCTTCTCCCCGGCGAGGGTAGCCACGGCTGTTATTTCCGCTACAAAACAGGGGTCGATGTCGCGGGCACGCTGATAGATCAGTTTCCAAGGGCGCATCCAAGCGTCAGAATGTCGATCCCATTGCTCCCCGACAAAATATTGATAGTGGTGTCGGGCCATCTTTTCCAAATCTGCTCCGGGCTGAATTTGTTCGTAAAAAATACCCACTCCTCGAGCATCTTGGCGAGGGGGACTGTAAAAGTCCATCAAATCCTGGGCATATTGGGGGATGTCAGGAGATAAAGGCATGGGTTCGTCGATCGCGTTTTGGATCGATTATAATCGATCAGACTGAGAGAAGTACGATCGCACCGACAATCATTGAAAACAGAACAGATGAAAACGGTTTTATTTTGGGATATCGACGGGACTCTTTTAAATACCAAAGGGGCAGGACGTTTGGCGATGGAGGAAGCGATCGCGGATCTGACAGGCGAGCGCGCCGATTTATCTTCTTTGAATATGGGGGGACTCACGGACTGGGATATTTGCAGCCAAATTTTGGAACAGTGCGGTTTGGAAGCGACGGCGGAGAATATCGAAAAACTCCAAAATCGCTACGTCGAACATCTCCCCGAAATGTTGCCGCGATGTCCGGGATATGTCCTGGCGGGGGTGCGAGAAATTTTGGAACAGTTGCGAGATCGGACAGATGTTTTATCTGTGGTTTTGACGGGAAATATGGAAGCCGGGGGACGGGCAAAATTGGCTCACTACGGACTGGATTCTCACTTTCCTTTGGGGGCATTTTCGGGGCGATCGCGCGATCGCGTGGAGATTGCGAAACGGGCCCTGATTTTAGCCCAGCAACAATTGGGAAAAGTCTCCCCGGATCGATTATATGTTATTGGTGATACGCCCCATGATGTGCGGTGCGGGCGGGCGATCGGGGCGAGGGCGATCGCGATCGCTTCGGGACACCACAGCGTTGAGGAGTTACGGAATTGCGGCTCTTGGTCCGTGTGGAACGCACTCCCCCACCCCCGGCAGTTTTTGGAGACGGTGGGGGTGGGACTTGGGAAAGCCGTTGGTTAACCGTCTATAATTCACATCTCTTGATAGTTTTGTTTGTTGTGCCAGTGAAAGAAAGCCCTTCATCTAGAAGTTCGAGAATGCTTTGCACTGGAATACGGGTTCCGGCAATACAGGGCTTGCCGAAGTGGATTTGGGAATCGACGGTAATTTTCTCCATATGGCTAGAATCCATACGACGGGCTTTTTCAATTTTAGGACGGGATTGCAAGGAGATGAAGTTGCGATCGCGCTCCGGATCGATCTGCGTTGACAATTCAAAACCCCCGCCGGCCAGAAAATGACGCGGCGGGAGTTTCGAGGACGATCGCAATTTTTAAAGCGAACCTACAGCAGTCCGTCCGCCTTCGCCATCGAGAGCATCAGGTCAACCACCCGGCAGGAATAACCCCACTCGTTATCGTACCAGGCGACGACCTTGAAGAAGTTGGAATTCAACTCGATGCCGGCTCCGGCGTCGAAAGTGCTCGAACTCGAATCGGTGGTGAAGTCAGAGGAAACCACCGCATCTTCGGTGTATCCCAAAATCCCCTTCATCGGGCCTTCAGACGCCGCCTTCATCGCCGCGCAGATTTCCGGGTAGCTGGTGGCCTTTTCGGTGCGGAAGGTGAGGTCCACCACCGACACGTCCGGAGTCGGAACCCGGAACGCCATCCCCGTCAGGCGGCCCTTGAGTTCCGGCAGCACCAGGGTGACGGCCTTGGCCGCCCCCGTGGAAGCCGGGATGATGTTCTGTGGGGCACCGCGTCCGCCCCGCCAGTCCTTCTTACTCGGTCCGTCTACGGTGGGTTGGGTAGCGGTCATGGCGTGGACCGTGGTCATCAGACCTTCGGCCAGACCGAAGTTATCCTGGATGACTTTGGCGACGGGGGCCAGACAGTTGGTGGTGCAACTGGCATTGGAGACGATCAGATCGGAGCTGGGGTCGAAGGTCTCGTGGTTGACGCCGATGAGCAAGGTTTTCACCTTGTCGGGATCTTTGGTGGGGGCGGACAGAACCACCCGCTTGGCGCCGGCTTCCAGGTGTTTGGATGCCCCGTCGTAGGTGGTGAACAGGCCGGTGGATTCGACGACGTAATCGACGCCGAGATCCTTCCAGGGCAACTGAGCCGGGTCTTTGATGGAGGTGCAGCGGATGGAGCGTCCGTCCACGGTGATGCCGTCGTCCGTGGCTTCTACGGTGCCGTCGAAACGGCCGTGGGTGGAGTCGTACTTGAACAGGTAGGCCAGGGCGTCGGCGGGGACGAGATCGTTGATGCCGACAAACTCGATGTCCGGATGTTTGATGCCGGCGCGGGCGACCAGCCGTCCGATGCGACCGAAACCATTAATCCCTACTTTTATCGCCATAATTAAAAACTCCTCTGGGTCTACAACGATTGCCCCATTCTAAACAACCGAAACTTTAGCTACTGACTTTAGCACGGGGACGGCCGATTTTCGCCTTTTTCTTCTCATTCTTTTAAGCTTATTTGCGACCGATATAAAATAAAAAGTCCGAGAAATCAATCGGCAAATCTTAAATAAAGATTAAATCTGGTGCGGCCTGTCAGCGTTTCCTGAATTCCCGGCAAATACACAATCATCGGGTTTTGTCAACCGCCCCGAGTCTCTCCGAGAAATGACGGTTCAAATCGCGATGTACGGGCGATCTGAGCAGTTTAACCGATCCGGTTTAAACGTAAGTTAAGAAACAATAAAAAAGACTAACATGATACCCTTCCTTTCGGCCATCGGAGGTAATATTTAGATGCAACCAAAAAACAACTCAATCTGACGAGATTATGAGTAAACGCAAACGCATTGGAATTTTGACCAGCGGAGGGGATTGCCCCGGTCTCAATGCAGTGATTCGCGCCGTCGTGAGTTATGCAACATCCGAATACAATTGGGAAGTGCGGGGTATCCCCTACGCGACCCAAGGCCTGATCGATCGCAAGAGCGTGGTACTCAACCGCCACGGCATCGAGCGCCACGGCATCGACCCGCTGCTGAGTATGGGCGGGACGATCCTGGGTTCGATCAACAAGGGGGACACGGAGGCCCAGGCGGACGAGGTGATCGCCGGTTACTACGACCTGGAACTCGACGCCCTGATCGCGATCGGCGGGGACGGCAGCCTCGCCATTTTAGAAAAGCTGGCGAAAAAAGGCAACATGAACCTGGTGGGGGTTCCCAAAACCATCGACAACGACGTCGCCTGTACGGAATTGTCCGTCGGGTTCAATTCGGCCGTCAGCACGATTTTGGACTCCCTCGATCGCCTCAGCTACACGGCTGCCAGCCACGATCGCGTCATGGTGGTGGAGGTGATGGGGCGCACCACCGGACACCTGGCCCTGCACTCCGGCATCGTCGGCGGCGCGGACGCCATTTTAATCCCCGAAATCCCCTACTCGATGGGGAGTCTGTGCAAACGCATCCACCACCTGCGGACCCTGTGGGGCCGCAAATTCGCCGTCGTCGTGGTGGCGGAGGGGGCGAAAACCGCCGGGGGCGAATCCCGATATTACAAAGATGCCCTCGGAGAAGTCAGGCTGCGGGGCATCGGCGAATACATCTCCACGGAAATTGAAAAAAACCTCGGGGTGGAAGCCCGAGTCACCGTCCTCGGCCACGTCCAGCGGGGGGGTGCGCCCTCGGCCTACGACCGCCTGATCGCCACCGCCTTCGGAAAAACAGCCGTGGACGTGATCGCCGCCGAGGACTACGGCAAAATGGTAGCCTGGAAGAGCAATCACGTCACCACCATCTCCCTGGACGAGGTGTTCGAGAACAGCCCCCGCCTGGTCGATCCGGACGGATTTTGGGTGGAAACGGCGCGATCGCTCGGGATCTACGTCGGCGAGGAACCGGAAGCCCACGACACCTGTTCCACCCAGCAAAACGGGCATCACAACGCCCTGGCGATCGAAACGGCGACGACGATGCTCAACTGAGCCGTTTTTTTTGCATCTCAACCGTCAGAAGTCCGCCCGACTCCACCGCCATCGGAGTCCATTTCCACTGAAGTCAGAAGTCTATTTTCGGGTGCGGACGACCGGACATTTTCGGTTCCCCATCTCATTGTTTTCGATTTTAGAGCGATCGCTTCAAACGGCGGAGGCGATCGGAGAAACTTCGCATCACCTCCAGAGCGAATAGGGGGGTCTGCTCGATCGCGAACAAAAATCGCCGTTCGTCCATTGTGGCGAGGACGCAGTCCGTTTTCGCCACGGCCGTCGAAGCGCGGGTGCCGTCCCGGTGAACCAGGGCACCCTCCCCGAAAACATCCCCTTGTTTGAGGGTTTCGATGGATTTTCCATTCACCCAAAACTCGACCTCTCCCTCGATGATGCCGTACATGAGATCGCCCGGTTTTCCCTCTTCAAAGATTGTCTCTCCGGCGGAAACTTTTTGGTCGGGTAACTGTTGAAAAATTTTGACAGTTTGAGCCGGTTCTAACATTATAATTATTCCTCTTAAAATTGAGCCAGCCGGTCGCGACGGACGAGATGCTGTCGTGGGAATTATAGCATCGCGGGAAATGCCGTGGGATTCGGATTCGGAAATGAGATAGCGGCCCTTGGCGACGGTGGCTTCCCTATTCTAGGACAGGCGGGCGTCCACCTCCGTGGAAACCGGGCTGGGGATGATTTCGAGGATTTTCAACCCGAAGGACACGGCGAGGCGATCGCGCGGCCAACGCCGCCACGTTCCGGGCGGATGCCCCAGCCCCCAATTCCTGGCGGGCCCGTTTGAGGGTGTCATCGACGATGCCCTGATATTCCGGCATCGCGGCCGCCGCCGTCATCAGGGACGGGTTGGTGGCGGCGTCTGTGGGGGTGAAGGTTTCGATCGCTTTGATATCCCCCGTGTCGGCGACGACCACCGTCATCTCCCGCAGTTCCACCCGGTTTTTGACATTTTGAAGACAATCCAATCAGACTATCGAGTTCTCCAAAAGTCCGTTAAACAGAGATGATGATGTTTCTAAATTTAGAGAGTTAAATATTGAGAGAAAGGACTTATAACTCCCGACCGTCGGGGGTCTGACATTCACAACCGTCGTCGGCAAACCGTCATTCGAGTCGCGAATAACCGGCGGCCGGCGCGATATCGGGGAGGGAGAAGTCCCGGCCGTCCTCCGGGGGGGGCGGGCGAGAAGCGGAGATCTCGCACGGCGCCCGTCTAGGAGGAGACCAATTCGGAGAGCAGCCGGCCGAGTTCTCCCTGGGCCCGGGCGTTGCGATCGCCCATTTCTCGAATTTGCCGGCACTCGGCGGCCAGTTCCTCCACCTGCGCTTTCAAAGCATCCCAGCCGTCCTGGAGCGGTGGCAGGATCTCCCCGTACAGGTTGACCCGACCTTGAATTTCTCCCAGAGTCTGCCTCTGCTCGATCCAGTTTTGCTCTTCGGCTTCGAGTTGCTGGCGTGTCTGTTCCTGCTCCGCTTCCCGATGGGACAATTCGTCCCCGGCGGTCTGAATTTCCGATTCCAACTCGTCGGCGCGATCGCGGAGTTCTTGCAGCTCGGCTTGGGCGGCCTGCTGCTGCTGCCGGAGTCCGGCCAGGAGCGAGGGAAAATTGGCGACCCCGGTTTGACCCGCCCCCCCCAGGCGCTCCAACAGAACCGCCTGGTATTGGTTCATGTGGTCTTCCCGCTCTCCGAGGGTGCGGCGCTGCCCTTCCAGAGTTTTTTCAAGCATCTGATAGGCATCCCGTTCGTCGGCTAACTCCGCCTCTTTGGTGCCGCGATCGCCCCCCGAAGCCTGTTCGATCTGCTGCTGGAGTTCCTCGATCTCTTCCCGTTTGTACTTAAGTTCCTCCTCTTGGTCGCTGACGAGTCGGAACCACCGGTCCCACTCCTGCTGCAGGCGCTCCACCTCGGCCTTCAGTTGCTCAACGGGCATCTTTTGCAGGGCTTCCTTGTCCACCTTGACCCCCGACGGGGAGCGGTTCGCCACCGATTCGGCCAGACGTTCGAGTTGGCCGATCAGGGTCTGTCGCCCTTCGATCTGCTCCTCCAGGCGTCGAATTTGGCCGCGATCGCGCTCCAACAAGGTCTGGCGGGCGTTGCGTTCGGCCCGGGCGTTCAACAGGGCCATCTGGGCCTCCTGCCACTCAGTCCACCGACTTTTGATAGAGCGGGCCGCTTCGTCCACCTGCTCCCGGAGTTCGGACGCCCGGGCTTCCTGTTCCGACCGCGTCGCCCGGTAGGTTTCGAGGGCCGACACCCCCTCCCGCACCCGTCCGAGGGTGCCGTCGATGCGCTCTTCGAGGCTTTGGACGGAGGGCGGTTCGGAGAGGCCCTCGAGAACCGATCGGATTTCCCCGGCCTGTTCCGGACTCAATCCCTTTTGGGTTTCGAGCCCCGCCTTTTGGGCTTCGATCTCTCGCATTTGTTCCTGCAGGCGCGATCGGGTGGTTTCGATTTCCTCTCGGCCCCGCTCGATTTCAGCCCGCAGGCGCTCTTCCTCTTGCTTGGCGGTTTCGGCCCTCTGTCGCTGTTCTTCGAGGCGGTCGAGTTCCTCTTGCAGGTGATCCATCTGCTCCCGCCGAGCTTCCATTTCCATTTCTCGGCGGTTGAGTTCCTGACTCTGGTAGGTCAGGGACTCCTTCCACTGTTCGATCTCTTCTTGTTGATTTTTAAATTTATCTTGCAATCGCGAGAAATCTTCAAGAATTCTGACCAGTTTTTTGCCTTCCTCGATGCGCTGCACCTGTTTGCTGGCGTTGAGTTCCACCAAAACCAGAGTCCCGTCTTTGTAGTTGTTGGCATCGTCGGCCGGAACCCCGTCGTCTCCCGGCACGGCGCTCCAATTGTTTTCCCCCCGCTGACACGCCAGCAACTTGAGTTCAGCCCGACCGCCACCCAAACCAAAGCCACTTTTTTGCTTCTGTACTTCCGCTAAATAAAGCACGGTGATTGTCCTCGTGAGGTGTTTAAGCTTTATTCCTAGCTTCAATCATATTCCCGTTTTCGATGTTAACAGTAGATGGGGGGGCGACTTTTTTTGCGATCGCCCCCCCCTGCCGGCGATACGGGGAAGCCAGGGATTACAATGGATCGGTGTCCGAGTCTGCCGCGCCATCGAGTCCGCCGCGTCCGGACATCTTGACGCGGGACGAGAACAAGGGATGGGGTGCGACCCCGCCGACATCCCGCCGTCCGCCCCCGTGCAATCATCACTCACCATGAGACACCACCTCCGTCAGGTCTTCGCCAGTTTCGGAAACATCGCCTCAAATTTTCGTTCGGGTCTCCGGTTCCGGCGCATCCGCCGGCGCGGGTGGCGAAGGCTCTCGGGCTTTGTGCTGTCGTTCATTTTGGTTCTGGGGACCCGCGTCGAGCTGGCCGTTTCCCAGGAGTCCCCCGAGGCGATCGACTGGTCGCAACAAATTATCCAGTTCGAGAGAAATTGGGAGGAGCAGTACGAAAGTTATTTTGAGGGCGACCTGGCGGCGGTGACTTTAAACGGGGACGACATCAGCCGCATCCTGGCGCAAATGGCGCGGCGGACCCGGACTCGGGCGGCGGTGCTGTGGGTGGCGCCACAGCCGGAATTTTTGAAGTTAGCCCTGGTGACACCGGGTCAACCCCCGACGGGAAGGGTGATTCCGGGGGTGACGCGGGAGCAAATGTGGGCGGCGGCGCGGGAGTTGCGCCGGGAGCTGACCCACCCGAGCCGCCTGGGGACCCGATCTTACCTGCCATCGGCCCGACAATTGTATCGGTGGACCGTGGCCCCCTTCGAGGCGGAGTTGCAGGCCGGGGCGATCGATACGTTGCTGCTGTGTTTCGGGCCGGGGCTGCGGACGCTGCCGATCGCGGCCTTCCACGACGGGGAGCGGTTTTTGGTGGAGAAATACAGCCTGACGCGCATCCCGGCGTTCAATTTGTTCGACCGGAACCGGACCAGCCTTCAAAATGCCCGGATTTTGGCGATGGGGGCTTCGGAGTTTGAGGATCTCAACCCCCTGCCGGCGGTGCCCGTGGAGATCTCGGCGATCGTCGGGGAGCGTCCCTCCCAACCCTGGCCGGGGGAGTCGTTTTTGAACGGGCAGTTCACCCTGGAGAATCTGAAGCGGGAGGTGGCGTCGGGATCCTTCGCGATCGTCCACCTGGCGACCCACGCCGAGTTTCAGCCGGGAAAGCCGGAAAATTCGTTCATCCAGCTTTGGGACACGCGCCTGGGATTGGATCGGATCGGGGAGGTGAACTGGTCCGAGTCCCAGACGGAGTTGTTGGCGTTGAGCGCCTGCCAGACGGCGGTGGGGGATAAAAATGCGGAGTTGGGATTTGCGGGGCTGGCCCTGAAGTCGGGGGTGAGGACGGCAGTGGCGAGCTTGTGGTCCGTCAGCGATGAGGGGACGTTGGCTCTGATGAGCGATTTTTACCGGCAGCTCCGGGGGATGCCGATGAAGGCGGAGGCGCTGCGGCGAACTCAAATGGCGATGATTGCCGGGGAGGTGCGGTTGGAAGGTGGGGAACTGCTGACGTCGCGGGGAGGAGTCTCCCTTCCTCCGATTCTGGCTCAAATGGGCGATCGCGACCTGTCCCACCCCTTCTACTGGGCCGGATTTACGACGATCGGGAATCCGTGGTGATATCGGGTTCGGATTAATTTATTAAATATAGTTTTTATAACAACTATTTGAACGGACATGAGGTGAGGCGATCGCTACTCTTCGAGGGCGGACAGGTCTTCGATCACCCGCACCCGACCCCGACAGACGGCCCGCAACAGCCGGTTGACGGCGGTCCGCTCCTCTTCGCTCAGGGAGTCGTCCATGGTGGCGGCCATCAGCGCGTAGCGATCGGCGAGGGTCAGCACCCCCTTGTCCCTCACGGAGACTAAAATTTCGGAAATTGCGCCGGGGAGAAGGTTGAGGTGAGAATACATGGGAGACTTCTTGAATTCGTCCATATTTTCTATCATCCCCAAATTCGATTCAATTTCCGGTGACGGGGGCTATCTCGGGGGCGTGATTCCGGGGGGAATGACCCGTGACGGTCATGACCTCCCTTCTGTGATTTCGATCGCCGGTCGGGAGGTCGTCTATAGCGCTGTGCGCTGGGGTGTAGGGTGTAGGGTTTAGGGTGTAGGGATAGGAAAATCCCGGGTGATCAGGATTTCAACAACCAGGGGATGGAGTCCCTTGTCAAGCCCCTTGTTGTCCCCCTCGACGAAACTGTAAACAGACGAGCGATCGTCACTATAGTCACTCGATCTGAAGGAAACGCGAAGAAGATCGGGACCGGCCGCTCGAAACAAAGGCCCGACCTGTGCGGCCGGGCCCGGGTTAGGGATTATAAAGTGACCGACGACGGGCGGTCAAGTTCCGATTCGGAAGTCCCCTGGCCGTTACCGTTGGGGACGCTGCCGTTTCGGGGTTGGATGACGCCATACCCCCCGTGGTGGGAACGCTGGTAGATGACGTTGATCTCGCCCGTTTCGGCGTTTCGGAACATATAAAAGTCGTGGTCGATGAGCTGCAACTGCTCCAAGGCTTCTTGGATGCTCATCGGTGGCATGGCGAAGTATTTCGTCCGCACCACTTCTCCGGGCAGTTCGGCCGTGCGATCGCCGATCAAATCCTCGACAATGGGCTGCTCTGCGACGACTTCACCGGTTTTGGGAAGGTGATGCTGTTTGGCTTTGCGCTTTTCTTTGTACTTGCGAAGCTGACGGGCGATTTTGTCCGCCACGAGATCGATGCTGGCGTAGAGGTTCTCACTGCTCTCTTGGGCACGAATAACCGTACCGTTGGCATAAATCGTGACTTCGGCGGTTTGCTTTGGATTTATCCGGGGGTTGCGGGCAACAGATAGGTGGACGTCAACCTCGTTGGTCAACTGCTGAAAGTGATTGACTGCCTTCGCGATCTTCTGTTGCACATACTCGTGAATGGCATCGGTAATCTCAAGATTTTTACCCTGGATAACAAGCTTCATACAGCTCCCTCCCGCTCATAGTGTGGGCATAACCTCACGTTAACATTTTGCATTTTAGAAACGTGAATCGTTTAAAATCTTTTGCATCCCTTGACAATTCTTGATGGTTGTCAAGTAAAGTTTTGTCAACACCCCCTTGCTTTTTTGGGTCGTTTCCTGTAAGGGTGCTGAACTGGGTCGAATCTCCTATTTCTCGCGCATCTATACTTAGGATCTTACCATGCGAACCCCGACTTCAATCGCTTTTGTCGATCCCCGTCCGGTTGACTGCCAGTTTTACTCGTTGGGACTCGTCCCTTATCAGCCGGCCCGGGTCTGGCAGCAAGGGCTCGTTCAAGAGCGAGTTAATTGCCCGAGTTTACCGGATGTTTTCATCTTACTTGAACATCCCCCCGTTTACACGTTGGGACGGGGTGCGGACGCCCAATTTCTCAAGTTCGACCCCCGGCGGGGCGATCGCGAAGTCCACCGGGTGGAACGGGGGGGAGAAGTGACCTACCACTGTCCGGGCCAACTGGTGGGATATCCAATTTTGAACCTGCGCCGGCATCGCACTGACTTGCACTGGTATTTGCGCCAACTCGAGGAAGTCCTGATCCGTACTTTGGCTGTTTGGGGGGTAGCCGGCGATCGCATCCCCGGCCTGACGGGGGTCTGGGTGGGGGACACGAAAGTGGCGGCCATCGGCATCAAGGTCAGCCGCTGGATCTCCATGCACGGGTTCGCCCTCAACGTCTGCCCGGATTTGGCGGGATTTGAGGCGATCGTCCCCTGCGGCATTTCTGACAAAGCCGTGGGTTCCCTGGCCCAATTCGTCCCCGACATCGCGATCGCCGACGTCCGGGAGGTGCTGGCGACTCAATTCGCCGAGGTGTTCGGAGTGCGGCTCGTCCCCGCGGCGGGTGTGAGTCCATGGGAGTAGGGGGAGGGAGGGTCGGGGCGGAGGGAGCGGGAGAAGCCGAGGGAACGGAGGAAGAACACAGATAGGATTTTCCTCGTCTGCTTGACCGTTGCCTCCGGTCGCCTCCCCTGCCTCCCCGGCTTCCCCGGCTTCCCCGACCTCCGGTCGCCCCCTGCCCCTAAAACGGAATCGGGTCGTAATCGGGATCTTCGGGGTCGGGGGACGGTTGAGAGGGGGCCGTCGGGCGGTGGGATTCGTCGGCGTCGAGATCCGAGCCGGAAGTTTGGGGGCTGGGGGTGGTGCGGTTGCGAGATCCCAGGGGGACGACGTTGCTGGGGGGGGTAGCGGGCAGTTC
The DNA here is from genome assembly GCF_055795065.1 of Lyngbya sp. CCY1209. Lineage (NCBI taxonomy): Bacteria > Bacillati > Cyanobacteriota > Cyanophyceae > Oscillatoriales > Microcoleaceae > Lyngbya > Lyngbya sp. CCY1209. Next base: position 24,176 of record NZ_JAYFER010000220.1, on the reverse strand, counting down.
CGCATCCTCGCCGCCGGTGCCTGGCGAGGCGCCCAAGGGATAAATCCGTCGGGCGACGAGTTCGGCTCGCTTTTCTTTGAACCCTTCCGGGCGCTCCATCACATTCATCTGCAGGCGACCTTCGATCACCACAGAATCGCCGACGTGATATTTCTGGTTCATTTCCTCGGCCAGATTGCCCCAGCCGATCACCCTCAAAGTGGCGGGGGGATCGTTCGGGCGGCTGGTGGTGAACTGGATCAACATCTCGGCGATGGGCAATTGATTGTCCGCCGTGTAGCGAAGCTGGGGTTCCCGAACGATCTCGGCCATCAAAATGCAGTTATTCATTGTCGATTTTTTGTGATCTCCATCGTTGATATTGGGGGCGAGAGTCGAGAGCCGGGGTTCATCTGGGGAAACCCGTCGCGCCGTCCGGGTTTCCGAATCAGCCGACGTCCCGGTTGCCATCTGTTCCGGGGCGCTTTCGGGTCGGGCGACCGCCCCCCGGTCTATCTCAATACTCGTCGTCGCGGTTCACGCCCTGAGATTGGTTGACAAACTCTTGGACGAGATTTCGATATTCCCGCAAGGTGGCATCCACCCAATCTCGGTCGTCGCTGTTGGCGTAGATGTGAACCAGGGGTTCCCCCGCGTCCGGGAGAATCAAAACCCAGTTGTCATCTTGGTAGTTCACCAACTTGACCCCATCGATCAATTCTAAGTTTTCCGGGGCGTGAGTTTCCACCAGGTGCCGCATCAGGGATCCCTTGACCGTCCAAGGGCAGCGGACGGTGTAGCGGCGGTGAATCACCCGGGGCAGGTCGGCGCGAATTTGGCCGAGCGATCGCTCCTGGGTGGTGAGGATCTCGATAATTTTGGCGATCGAAAACATCCCGTCGAAGCCGGGATGCATCTGGGGGAAGATGAACCCCATATCCCCGCTGCCGCCCAAGACGACGTTGGAATTGGTCTGGCAGGCTTCCATCAGGGCCGTGGGGCTGGCTTTGGTGCGGATCACCCGGGCATCGTGGCGGCGGGCGATCTGCTCCACCGCGGCCGAGGCCTGCACCGGCACCACCACCGAACTTCTGGGGTAGGCCGTCAGCACCATCGTCACCATGATGGCGGTCAACTCTTCGCCCCGGATCGGGCTGCCGCTCTCATCTACCAGGATAAACTGTTCGCCGTTGGCGTAGACCTGGACGCCGAAATTCGCCCGCAGGGCCTCCACCACCCGGCCGAGCTGGTCGAGCAAATTTTCGCGATCGCCCGTCGAGAGGGCGGTTTGATTCAAACTGGCGTTGAGGACCACGGCGTCGCAGCCGAATTTTTCCAGCAGCCGGGGCAGGATCGCCCCGGCGACGGCGTAGACGTAATCGATCACCACCTTGGCATTGCTGTGGCGCAGAGCTTCGATGTCGAGCTGCTTTTGAAAGCTATTGTTGTAGGCGTCGAGGACTTGGACTTCGGCCGGGTAGGTCATGTTGCCAATTTCGGGAATTTGCGCCCGCCGCAGGTCTTCTTTAAAATAAGCCCCCTCGATCTTTTTCTCCTTGGCTTTGGTGATGTTGATGCCCTGGTCGTCGATAAATTCGATCAAAATTTGGTCGGCGCGGTCTGGGGAGAGGCGGACGTGGATGCCGCCGACGACGGGGAGGTTGGGGATGACGGTGCGGACGACGGGGATGGCGGTGTCTTCCAGGTTGAGGACGTTGACGCCGACGGACATGAGGCCGGAGATGAGCGATCGCGTCACCATGCGGGCGATGCGGCGCTGGTCCCGGGAGACGGCGACGGTGGCGCCGTGTTTGAGTGTCGATCCGTAGGCGGCGCCGAGTTTGACGGCAAATTCGGGGGTGATGTCGATGTTGGCCAGTCCCAGAACCCCCCGCTGGCCGAACAGGTTGCGCTTGGCGGTGTTGCCCCAAATTAAATTGATGTTGAGGGTGGCGCCGGACTCGATTTTTTTGCTCGGCCAGACCCGGACGCCGGGGCTGATTTGGGCCTCTTCCCCGACGGTGGACAGGGAACCGACCACGGCCCCCTCCAAGACGTGGGCGCGGCGATCGACCCGGGTCCCCCGGGAGATGACGCAGGCCCGCAGGTGGACGTCTTCCCCAATGATCGCGCCGTTCCAGACGATGGGGCGTTTGAGGTTGGCGTCGGCACCAATGGTGACGTTATCGCCGATGACGGTCCCGGCCTCGATGTGTGCCCGGGGTCCGATGCGACAGTTGCGGCCGATGAGCACGGGGGTTTCGACCCGGGCGTAGTCGTCGATGTAGGTGTTTTCCCCCACCCACAGCCCGGGCGATCGCTCTTCGTAGGCGAAATCCAGTTTGACTTTCCCCTTCAGGGCGTCGTACTGGGATTCCCGGTAGGCTTCCAGGTGGCCGACGTCGCACCAGTAACCCTCGGCGATGTAGCCGTACATGGGGATGTCTTTTTCCAGCAGCAGGGGGTAGAGGTCTTTGGAAAAGTCCGATTCGCGATCGGGGGGCAGGTACTCGAGCACCTCTGGCTCTAAAATATAAGTCCCGGTGTTAACGGTATCGGAGAAAATTTCGCTGGTGGAGGGTTTCTCCAAAAACCGTTTGATGCGCCGATTTTCGTCCGTAATCACCACCCCGAATTCCAGGGGGTTGGGGACGCGGGTTAAAACTAATGTCGCTTTGGATTGTTTGCGGCGGTGGAACTCGACGGCTTCGGTGAGGTCGAAGTCCGTGATGCTGTCGCCGCTGATCACCAGGAAGGTGCTCTCGAGGAGTTCGGCGATGTTTTTGACGCACCCGGCCGTCCCGAGGGGCTGATCTTCTTCGACGGCGTAGGTCATCTGGACGCCGAAATCGCTGCCGTCGTGGAAATATTCCCGCATCACGTCGGGTAAGTAGTGAAGGGTGGCGATGACTTCCGTGAAGTGGTGGCGCCGAAGTAGGTTGATGATGTGTTCGGCAATGGGGCGGTTGAGGATCGGCACCATCGGTTTGGGCAAATCACAGGTGAGTGGTCTGAGTCGGGTTCCTGAACCGCCAGCCATCAGCACTGCTCGCATATTTCCTCCTGGCTTGTTTGCGCTTGTATGAAATTTGGACGCTCTCGCTTACAAGGATACCCTGGGGGTGAGAGGGAATGGGGAAGAGGGAATGGGGAAGAGGGAATGGGGAAGAGGGAATCAAAATTTCCTTTTCATGAGGGTTTCAAGGTGGGCATCCTGAATGAAACTGTAAACAGACGATCGCGCACTGCTATACCTGAAAGCTGAAAACTGAAAGCTCATCTTACCCTCACCCGACACGCGGATGGGAGGAAATGTCTCCGGTGTCGTGGCGACTGCTGACTAAAAGGGGGGCATTTGGCGACGGGCGATCGCGGTCCGACTGCCCAATTTGAAAAAAAAAATGAAGGGCGATCGTCGCAGATACCGACGGCTTTTAAGATTGTTTTTATTTTCTGAGATTGGATATTCAATATCGTAAAATTTTATAAAAATTGACAAAAACTAAATAAAAATAGATCTATATTGTATGTAATTTTACCCTTTTCCTGGGAGTCAGTTGATATAACGAATTCAATTTCGACGCGCATTTGGAGGCGAGTATGAACTATAGCTTTAATTTGGTCGGCGTTTCTCCAATCCTGTCCTTTTTTTACCAGCAACAACAGCTTCAGGAGCGGCAGACTCGCGGCATCGAGTACGTGGGCAACCGCCAGTGTAAGTTGGACAGGTTTATCGAGTCGGTGGAGACGGCGGCTTCCAATCAGGGCTGGAATTGCGATCGCGCCGTGGATGCGGTGATCCAGTTCTGGATGAACAACTCGGAGAGCATCCAATATTGGAAGACGCGGTTGGAGGATGCGGGCCAGGAAAATTTGCTGGTGGCCCGGGTGGCCGATTTGCCCTCCCTGCGGACGACGTTTGAATCGCTGCTGGAGGAGTAGCCGTTCCCCGGTGCCTCGGAGCGTGATATAACGGTGCATACGGCGCTCGAAAGCGGGCGCGGTGGTTGTTTCTCAACTCAGATCGGATGTCTCGTTCTAAAGCGCTGCAATATTACGTCATCACCCGTCTGATGCTGGCACCCCTGATGTTGTGGACGATCGCATCGGTGGTGTTTTTGCTGTTGCGGGCGACGCCGGGGGATCCGGTGGATGCGATCCTCGGCCCCCGGGCGCCGGAGAGCGCCAAGGAGGCGCTGCGATCGCAGTTGGGGTTGGACGGTTCGCTGTTCCGACAATATATCAGTTACATGGGAGATCTGCTCCGCTTCGATTTGGGAACCTCCCTCACGACTCAGGGGCAGTCGGTGTGGCAGATCATCGGCGACCATTTTCCGGCCACGGTGGAGTTGGCGGTGTTCAGCATGGCGGTGGCGGTGGCGGTGGGGACGACCGTGGGGGCGATCGCGGCCTCCCGCCCCAATACGATTTGGGACACGGCGGGGCGGCTGTTCGGTATCGTCACCTATTCGGTGCCGGCGTTTTGGGCGGGGATGGTGTTGCAGTTGATCTTTGCGGTGCAGTTGGGTTGGTTTCCCCTCGGAACTCGGTTTCCGGTGGCGGACGCCCCCCCGCCGACGTTCACGGGACTTTACACGGTGGACAGCATCCTGAGCGGGAATTTGGGGGCGTTCTGGACGACACTTTATTATTTATGTCTCCCCTGTCTGACGCTGGGGATTTTGCTCAGTGGCATTTTCGAGCGGATCGTGCGGGTGAATTTGAGACAAACCCTGCAGGCGGACTATGTGGAAGCGGCCCGGGCGCGGGGGGTTCCGGAACTGCGGATTTTGCTGGCCCATGCTTTGAAAAATGCCATGATCCCGGCGATCACGGTGTTGGGACTGACGTTCGCGGCCCTGCTGGGGGGGGCGATTTTGACGGAGGTGACGTTTTCCTGGCCGGGGCTGGCGAATCGGTTATATGAGGCGATCCGGCTGCGGGATTACCCGACGGTGCAGGGGATCGTGGTGTTTTTTGCGACGGTGGTGGTGGTGGCGAGTTTGGCGATCGACATTTTGAACGCCTGTATCGACCCCCGCATCCGCTACTGAGCTCCGGCATCCGTCGTGACCGGCGACCCTGCCCTCCGATCGGGGGGGGTTTTTTTGTGGCGATCGCCGGATTTTGGCCCGCCACGGGCGAAATTTGCCCGGAAAAAGCGTTTGGCAATTCTGCTTAGTTATTAATACTTAGTAAAGTCGTGTTGCGGGTCGGGGGAATTTCAAAGCAAAGCGGATACGTTTCTTAATATTTTTTAACAAAACAAGTGCCGATAGCGTTGTATAACAAATATCTGAAGGGGAGAGAAGGAAAACAAATGTTAATTTATGAAGTTTGATTAACATTTGATTACAAAAAATTAAATCCCTCTCATAAACCGTGTACAATCTCTTAAGATTCCTAAAGTGTCGGATTGAGTTATCCAACCGACGGATATGACACCCGACTGCTGGGGGATCGGCAGGCTAATGTTCATACCATTGCCTGTGTTCTACCTCTGAGGGGTCTTGGGAGAGGACGCCGACGAAGCGATTTGAACCGTTCGTCGCGTGTCGAATCCAAACCGAACTTAAGCAAGTCAACAAGTAGGAGATAAGTCCATGTTTGATGCCTTCACCAAGGTAGTTTCTCAGGCCGACACCCGCGGCGAAATGCTCAGTGCCGCTCAAATCGACGCCCTGAACGCGATGGTTGCCGAAAGCAACAAGCGTTTGGATGCCGTCAACCGCATCACCGGCAACGCTTCCACCATTGTTGCTAACGCAGCTCGCTCTCTGTTCTCCGAGCAGCCCCAACTGATTGCTCCCGGCGGTAACGCTTACACCAGCCGTCGCATGGCTGCCTGCCTGCGTGACATGGAAATCATCCTGCGCTATGTCACCTACGCCATCTTCGCCGGCGATGCCAGCGTTCTGGAAGATCGTTGCCTGAACGGCCTGCGCGAAACCTACTTGGCTCTGGGCGTCCCCGGTGCCTCCGTCGCCACCGGCGTCGAAAAAATGAAGGAAGCCGCCCTGGGAATCGTCAACGATCCCGCCGGCATCACCCCCGGAGATTGCAGCGCCCTGGCGTCTGAAATCGCGGGCTACTTTGATCGCGCCGCTGCGGCTGTTGCCTAAGCTGGCGACCGAATCGCACATAACAATTCGCACCCTTGAAGTCATCATTTTTGTTGGCTTCCCTTATCTAACCAAACTTTTTGTAAACCACTAGGGAGATAACTGGAGAATGAAAACCCCCCTAACCGAAGCCGTTTCCATCGCCGATTCCCAAGGCCGTTTCCTGAGCAGCACCGAAATCCAAGTGGCTTTCGGCCGTTTTCGCCAAGCCAAAGCCGGTCTGGAAGCTGCCAAAGCCCTGACCACCAAAGCTGACAGCCTGATCAGCGGTGCGGCTCAAGCCGTTTACAACAAGTTCCCCTACACCACCCAAATGCAGGGACCGAACTACGCGGCGGACCAGCGCGGCAAGGACAAGTGCTCCCGTGACATCGGCTACTACCTGCGGATGGTGACTTACTGCCTGATCGCTGGCGGCACCGGCCCCATGGATGAGTACCTGATTGCCGGCATCGATGAAATCAACCGGACGTTCGAGCTGTCTCCGAGCTGGTACATCGAAGCCCTCAAGCACATCAAAGCCAACCACGGTCTGTCTGGCGACGCTGCGGTTGAAGCCAACTCCTACCTCGACTACGCGATCAACGCCCTGAGCTAGATCCGCTTTCCGGTGCCCGGAACGGTAAATAGCTGTTAGCAATTGGGTTAGCAGTTATTTAGCAGTCCGGGCATCTTTTGTTCGGTCGCTTTGAATACCGAACCGGATTAAAAACCGTTTTTTCGTCTCATTTTGAGAACTTTAAATATCGGGAGAAGATTCATATGGTTGGCTTAATTGAAGGCAGTCGCCTAGGAATCCGAGCCTTTGAAGAATCCGAACGGGTGGAATTGCGTTCCAACTTCACGGAATCTGACGTGCAGGCGGTCATTTTGGCGGCTTACCGGCAGGTGATGGGGAACGAGCACCTCATGCGGCGGGAGCGCCTGACGAGTGCGGAGTCGCTGTTGCGTCAGGGAGAAATTACCGTCCGGGATTTCGTGCGGGCGATCGCGCTATCAGAACTGTACCGGAAGAAGTTTTTCTACGGCAACAGCCAAACTCGGTTCATCGAACTGAACTACAAGCACCTGCTCGGCCGCGCACCGCTCGACGAGTCCGAGATCGCGTTCCACGTCGATCTTTACAACGATGAGGGCTTCGAGGCGGAAATCAGTTCCTACGTCGATTCCCCGGAATATTCCGAAAGCTTCGGCGACAGCGTGGTTCCCTACTACCGGGGATTTTCCACCACCGGCCGGGGCCAGAGAACCACCGGATTCAACCGGATGTTCCAACTGTATCGCGGTTATGCCAATAGCGATCGCGCCCAAAACCAGAAGCAAGCCCGCCTGACTTGGGACATCGCCCGCAATACGTCCTCGCCCATTGAGGCACCGGGGGGCAAACAGACCCTGACGGGGACCAACGGCGGCGATCGCGGACAACTTTACCGGGTGGTGGTGGTGCAAAAACCCACACGGTCGGGACCGCAAATGCGTCGGGCGACGGCGGAATACACCGTACCCTACGAGCAACTATCGGCACAGTTGCAGCGGGTCAACCGTATGGGCGGCCGGGTCATCAGCGTGACCCCTGCTTAGAACAGCAAGTTGTTAACTGTCAACCAGTCAACAATCATAGCAGAAATCCCGTCCGATCGGAAACATCCACGCCGCCAGCAATTCCCAAGTCAGTTGTCAACACAGGAGGATTTGAGTGGCCATCACACAAGAAGCGTCCCGGCTGGGGACCACAGCCTTCCAGGAGAGTTCCCGGGTGGAGCTGCGTCCCAACTGGACCCGAGAAAATGCCCAAGAAGTGATCCGCGCGGTTTACCGCCAGGTCTTGGGCAACGATTACCTGATGAAATCCGAGCGCCTGATCAGTGCGGAGTCGCTGCTGTGCGACGGCAGCATCACGGTCCGGGAGTTCGTTCGCTGCGTCGCGAAATCGGAACTTTACAAGAAAAAGTTCTTCTACCCCAACTTCCAGACCCGGGTCATCGAGCTCAACTACAAGCACTTGCTCGGCCGCGCCCCCTACGACGAGTCCGAGGTGATTTTCCACCTCGACCTGTACCAAAACAAGGGCTACGACGCCGACATCGATTCTTATATCGATTCTCCGGAATATCTGGAGAGCTTCGGCGAAAGTATTGTCCCCTACTACCGGGGCTTTGAAACCCAGCGGGGTCAAAAAACCGTCGGGTTCCCCCGGATGTTCCGCCTCTACCGGGGCTACGCCAACAGCGATCGCTCCCAGGCGGAAGGGCAGATGTCCCGTCTGGCCCAGGAACTCGGTGGCAACCGGGCTTCCACGGTCGTGGCGCCCTCCGGCGGTACGACCGGCTGGTCCTACAAGCCCTCCGGCCAGAGTGTCAACCCCAGCACGGGTTTCAGCCAGGGCGGCGTCCTGCAAGGGGGACGCACCTACCGGGTGGAAGTGGCCGGAATTGTCCAGCGTCGGTATCCCAAAGTCCGCCGCAGCAGCAAGGCTTTCATCGTTCCTTACGACCAGCTTTCGGAACAGCTCAAGCAAATTCAGCGCCAGGGCGGTAAGGTCGCCAGCATCACGCCCATCTAACCGGGTCTAACTCGGTTGATTTTTAGATGTTAGATTGTTTGCGATCTAACATCTAAAATTGAGGATTGAAACGGAAAACACTGATCGTTTTGGGAGATTAATAAGCACAATGTTGGGTTACATCAGTGCCGGAAAAATGGGCAGCAGCCCCTCGGGTGCACGCTTCTTCCGATATGAAGTGGTGGGAATGCGCCAGAATAACGAAACTGAAAAGACGGAGTATCCGATTCGATCCAGCGCCAGTCAATTTTTGATCGTCCCTTACAATCGGATGAATCAAGAAATGCAGCGGATTACCCGCATGGGTGGTAAAATTGTCAGCATCGAGCCGATGACTACCAACCCGGAGTCGGAAGGCGAATAGTTTAGACCACCGATTGCAATCTCCATGCAGGATTCCGAACCGAAAACCCCGACCGGAAATGCTCCGGCCGGGGGCGAAGCTTGGACACTCGAACAGGCGATCGCGGCCCTCAACGATGCCGAACCCAACCGCCGCTACTACGCTGCCTGGTGGCTGGGGCGATTTCGCGTGGACGACCCCCGGGCGATCGCGGCCCTGATCGATGCCCTCGACGACGAGTCTGACCGCACCGAAGATGGGGGCTACCCCCTGCGGCGGAACGCGGCCCGCGCCCTGGGAAAATTGGGCGACCGCCGCGCCGTCGAACCCCTGATTAAAAGCTTGGATTGTTCCGATTTCTACGTCCGGGAGGCGGCAGCCCAGGCGTTGGAGGCCCTGGGCGATGGCGGTTGCGTCCCCGCTTTGCAGAAATTGCTGGCCGGCGGCATGGAAGATACGGAAGCGATTCCGGGAAAACCTCACCTGCTCGAACCCTACGACGCGGTCATCGAGGCGATCGGGATGTTGGGGGCGACGGAGGCGATTCCGGATATCGAACCCTTCACCCATCACCCCTTCCCACGGATCCAATATGCAGCCAGGCGGGCGATGTACCAACTAACGGGGGAGGCGGTTTATGGCGATCGCCTGATCGAAGCGTTGCGGGGAGATGACCTGCCACTGCGGCGCTGCGCCCTGATGGATTTGGGGGCGATCGGATATTTGCGAGCCGCCGAACCCATCGCCGCCACCCTGGCCGAAAATAGCCTCAAGTTGATCGCCCTGCAAGGACTTCTCGAACACCACCTCCGCCAAACGGACGAAACCTCCCTCTCCGAGGAGGCCGTTCACTTGATGGACTTGATGGATTCTTTGCTCTGATGAAAACGACCCAGGAATTAATTTTAGCCGTCGAAGAGGCCGACTCCGCTCCCAAATTGGTCCGGGCCGTGGCGGAACTCGCCGCCACCGAGTCCGTGGAAGCCATCCCCACCCTGATTCGCGTCCTCGGTTTCAACAACCCCGGGGCGGCGGTGGCGGCGGTGGACGGGTTGATGGCGGTGGGTGAACCCGCCGTCGTCCCCCTGCTGGAAAAGCTGGATGGCTACAATTACGGGGCCCGGGCCTGGGCGGTGCGGGCGCTGTCGGGGATCGGCGACCCCCGGGGACTGGATGTTTTGCTGGAGGCGGCGGCCAGGGATTTCGCCCTCAGCGTGCGACGGGCGGCGGCCCGGGGGTTGGGTGCGATCCGCTGGGAAGATTTGCCCCCGGAGGCGATCGCGCCTGCGAAGGTGAGGACGCTGAAAACCCTGCTGTCGGTGTCGGAAGACCCGGAATGGATCGTCCGCTATGCGGCGGTTGTCGGCTTGGAGGGGTTGGCGACTTCGGAGGCGGAAAAACCGGATTGGTTCCAATCGGTTTGGGAACGGTTGGACGGGATGAGCGATCGAGATGAGACGTTGGCTGTATCTGCCCGGGCGAGGTGGGCGAAACAGAAGTTAGCCGCCTAATTGTTGGGACGTTGATTTTTTAGTCATGCGTATAGCCATGTTACCCCCACGGACTTATTATAGGCGATCGCACTGTCCCCTGTCAACCCCCTATTTTTTGGGGGAATTTTGATTGCGTTTGAAGGTCAATTTTACCGCGCCGCGATCGCGATCGTCTCCGCACAAACTGACTTTGCCTTCGCCATCAATCGTGATAAATAACTCCACTTGATCGAGTTGCAGGGGCGACTTTTGAGCATTTCCCGAAGCCTGCTGCATTTGAAACGCCTGCTGTTCTGCCTGCACAAAAACATCGCCAATTACCAATAAAAATTGGCTCATATTTTGCTGCATGGTTTGGGCGGAAACGGCGGTTTTCCGAGTCCGTTTTTCTGGGGGATCGTCTGCGGCGGTCGGAGTGGGGGGGGAATCTTGGGTGATCATCCAGATGCTATTCGGAATTTGGATAATTTCTGACATGGGATAATAGCGGCGAATCGATTCCGGATTCAGTGGGCCGGAGTCATTATATCAGATCCGGGTTTTGACCGGACAGACTCCTGGGCGATCGGGTGTCGGGTGCGGGTAGGGGTGGAGGGAAAAGGGTAAAACGCTTTACAAATCGTTTTAAGATCGCCCGTTATCCGGGATTTTACGGATGGAGATTAAAGGGATTTCCCCGATCGCCACAGCCGTCCCAGATCGACGCGAGTCAAAAGCCAAAACGTCCGTCCGGCGGTCGATTTCCTTCTGACATCCATCCAGATCGACCCGGGATTTTTCGTTGTTTTGGCTCTCGATTGGAGCGAGATGGGGCGCGGGGAATCCGGCCAGCGATCGGGGCGGGGGAGAGTTTCCCGCACCGACTTTCTTTGACACTCCAAATTTTCCGAGAGATAATGGAGATAGTCAAGTTAACCCCCCTTTTATTAATTGGGCAAAAGGTGAATCATGTGGAAGTTTGTCATCACGGCTTTAGTGACCCTGGAATTCGTTCTGCTGAGTTCATTCCTTTCCCCGGCCGAGGCGATCGTTAACGATACGGAAAACTATATTTGGGATTACGCATCCGTGGGAAGCAGCGAAGTGGTCTGCAAGCGGGTGGTCTTCCATCCCGAAGCGCGGAAGCTGGCCCCGGGCGAACTTCCCGCCCTCCCCGCCAAGCTGCGGTCTGAGATCGTCGATCGCAACTATTGTAATGGAACTCCACCCCTAACGAGAAGGGGCTAACCTCCCGGTTCCGGCCAGGAATGACTGCAAAAACGGCACCCGATCGCGCACAGAGGTCGGGTGCTATCATTTTTCACAAAACCGCGCTGTGCAGGTCTTCGGGAGCGAGGTGGGAGTGGATTACCTGACCGTCCTTAAACCAGGCGATGCGGCGGGTTTGGCGGGCGACATCGGGTTCGTGAGTGACCATCACCACCGTCATGCCGCTGTCGTTGAGTTCGGTGAAGATATCCATCACTTCCTGGGTGGTTTTGGAGTCCAGGGCGCCGGTGGGTTCGTCGGCGAGGAGGAGGACGGGGCGGTTGACGATCGCTCTGGCGATAGCGACACGCTGCTGCTGCCCCCCGGAGAGCTGGTTGGGCTTGTTGTGGAGGCGATTTTCCAACCCCACCCGTCTGAGGGCTTCTGTGGCGCGATCGCGGCGTTCTGAGCCGGCAATTCCGGCATAGAGCATCGGTAACATGACATTATCGAGGGCACTCATTTGGGAGAGTAGGTGGAATTGCTGAAACACGAAGCCGATCTTCAAATTGCGAATTTTCGCCAGATCCGCTTCGGACATTTTCGCTACATTTACGCCGTCGAGGTAATAGGAACCGGAACTGGGGCGGTCCAGACAGCCGATGATGTTCATGGCGGTAGATTTTCCGGAACCCGAGGCCCCCATAATGGAGCAGTATTCCCCCGGCTCCACGGTCAGGCTGACCCCGTTGAGGGCGCGAACCTCGACGTCACCCATCCCGTAAACCTTCGTAACGGCTTCCAGATGGACGATCGCCCGCTGCGATCGCGGTTGGGGTTGATTGGGGGCGAGAGATGGAACAGTTGTCATGGCGGTCGAAATAATTGAGATTTCCAATATCTACTTACATCTTAACGACCGACCATTCGGGCGAGCCGGGAAACCGGGAGTCCGGAACAATTATTAATTGTTAATTGTTAATTATTAATAGTTAATTATTTCCCCGGCTCAACCGGTGGATGATGCGGCCGGTCAATTCGGCTTCTTCGACATCTTTGGCGATATAGTCGTCGGCGCCGGCGGCGAAGGCGCCGTTGATGGAATCGAGCTCGCGATGGGCGGAAAGGAACAAAATCGGGAGGCCGTGCCATCGAAAATCCTGGCGCACGACCCGACACAAATCGGAACCGCTGTATCCCGGCATTTCCAAATCGAGTATCAGCAAATCCGGTTGGCAGCGGTTGAGGGTTTCCCAGAATTTTTGTGGCACGTCGAGGGCGATGACATCGATATTGTGGGGTCGGAGCAAGCCAGACAGGCGGGTGGCGGTGAGGGGGTCGTCGTCCACGACCAAAACTCTGCCGCGGGAAGAATGGAGATTTTGGGACAAAACCGCGCCGATCGCCTCTAAAATTTGACGGGCGGACAGGGGTTTGTGGAGAAAGGTACATCCCCCCAGGCGGGTGGCTTCCACCCGTTCCGTGAGGCTATCTCGGGAGGTCAACACCAAGACGGAAATGGGGGGTTTGCGATCGCAGAGTTCCCGCAGCAGGGTCATGCCGTCTTCGCCGGGAGCGGCGATGCCGAGATCGAGTAAAATCACATCGGGGGACAGTTCGGCGATGGTCTGGTGGGCGACGTTTAAATCGGGGGCGACCTCCACCCGCCACCCCGACACGGTGCCTTCGGCTTGCAACTGTTCGGCCAAAACGCGATCGCGGTCTACGATCAAAATAACGGGCGACCGTCCATCGGCGGGGGAGGGGCGGTGGGGATCTCGGTCCAACTCCCGGTGTAACTGTTCGATCCAGTGTCTCACCTGTCGCCACCGGCCGGGGTCCGCCAGATCTTCCGACTGGAGCCAGTTTTCCAAATTTCGCGCCCGATCCGAACCCGCCGGACGGTCGAACAATCCCAAAGATCCGGCGAGTTTGTGGGCCAGCAGTTCGGCTTGCCGGCGGATTTGCGGGCGCTCGGGTGAGGCGATGAGAGCCTCGATCAGGTGTTCGAGTTCCGCGGCTTGTCGGAGGAAGCGATCGCGATATTGCCGCCAAATTTTGTCCGTGATGGCTTTGGCTTTCTGTTCGTTATTTTGCGGGGGTTCGGGTTCGGAAACTGGCGCTTCTGTTTGGATGTCATAACTTGGCGGTTGCAGGCGATATCCCAGGCCGTGGACTGTTTCGACGGGGTTGTTGGCTCCCGCCGCCTTGAGTTTCTGCCGCAGACATTTGATGTGGGTGGAAACCGTCCACTCGCCGGGGGCCTCGGCGAAATCCCAGAGGCGATCGAGGAGGGCCCGCTTGCTAAAAATTTGTCGGGGATTGAGGAGAAACAGCTCCAGCAGACAGTATTCTTTGGGCGTCAGGTGCAAGACTTCACCGTTGCAAATCATTTTGCTCCCGGCGAGGTCGCAGGTGAGATTTTCCCAATGCAAAATCGATGTGGTCGCCGGCGTATTTCGTCGCAACAATGCCCGGATGCGGGCCATCAGTTCGGGGGGGTCGAAGGGTTTGACGACGTAATCATCGGCACCGGCATCCAACCCCAAGACGCGATCGCTGCTGCTATCTTTGGCGGTGAGTAATAAAATCGGGCATTGACACCCCCGCGATCGCAACGTCCGACAGAGGCTGATGCCGTCGAGTTTGGGCAGGATGATATCGAGCAAGATCAGGTCGTAGTCGAACGCCTCGGCCAATTCCAGTCCCCCCCGTCCGTCGGTCGCGACGTTGACGGTGTAGTGGTGTTCCTTGAGGATTTCGGCCAAAGCGGAACCGGTGGGTAAATCGTCCTCAACCACGAGAATTTTCATAATAACGGTTGAGTGAAGGAGATGCACTTCATATTGTTACACTCTCACGGCGATCGCGGCGCGAATTCCGCCCAAATATCGGTCAGGGTGGGAAACCGCGTCTTCTCCCCGAAGCTGGCGGGACTGACTGGGTTTTCGTAGGTGAAATGGCGGTAGTTCAAACAGAAGCGATCCCAGGGCGCCATTTGCACCCGAAAGACGGCGATGAAAAAGTTTGCCAGCCATGGGGAGAGGGGGATCGAGAAATAGATTGATTTACCATAGTAGGCGCAGGTTTGGGCGATCGCACCATTTAACGTCAGCGGTTGATTTCCCAACACCAGCCACTCCGGTTGCCGGGATGGCGGCGGATTCTTGACTAAATAACCCACAACTTTGGCGATATCGGCCGCATGGATGAAGTGAAAGCTGGCGTCGGCTTTAAAGAAGCGGATCAGATCGACCCACTTCGCCACCTCCGGCAACCCCGAGGAGAGGTGGGAATAGGGTTTGTCGGCGTCTCCCCCCAAAACCAACGTCGGAAACAGGACTCGCAGGGGGGGCAACTCGGATTGTCGTGCGGCAATTTCCTGCAAACAATCGTACTTGGAACGGATGTAATCGGTGCCGATTTCTCGGGCTTCCGGCAACAATTGATTGTGGCGGTCGAGGACGCTGGCGGTCGAGAAATAAATCACCTGTTCGCACCGGGTGCGATCGAGGGATTCTAGCAACCGGTGGATGCCGTCCACATTCACCTGAAAAACTTCCGGCTTCCCGCCCCAGGAAGTCGCCGCCAGAATGGCGATATCGACGGTTTTCAACAGATCCGCAAATTGACCGATATCCCGCAAATCGGCTTCCAAAATATGGATGCCCGGGCGAATTTTTTCGTCGAATCCGAATTTTTCCCGGTTCCGCACCAAAAAATAAAGTTCGTCGTCGGTATTTTTAATCAGCGTCTCGGCGATATAGTGACCGACGCAGCCGCTTCCTCCCGTGACAAAAATGCGCTTGGTCATTCTCGAACCTTCCCCCCACTCCCAAATCTGAGTTATATATACCAGGCAAAAGGCACTCATGCAAAAGGCGAGGGTCAATTTCTGCCCCCCACTCCCGAGAACTGGGGAGCGACAAAAAAGCACCGCCCTTGAAGCGAGAGCGGTGGATAGGGGGTGTTATGGGTGTTATCTGTGAATATAAGAATACCAGGTCAAACGGGACATCCGATCGCAGGGTTGTGATGGTTTCCAAATTGGCACGGACCGGCCCCGGTTCCCCGGGATGTCCCCGGCGATTTCCTCGGGGGGCGATCGCAACACCGTCTCAGGAGTTAGAATCGGGAACATCGAGCGTCCGGTCATTATGGATTTCAGCTTCAGTTTTTTTGACCTATTCTGGATCTTCATTCTGATCGCCTCCTTCCAACCGATCCTCCAAAAGCGGGGCATCGAAGCGCGGCGGGTGCAGGCGATCCGGGATTTCGAGCAAAAGCGCCAAACGCGGACAATTTTATTGATTCACCGCCAGGAATCGATTAGTTTATTCGGAATTCCCCTCTCCCGTTACATCAGCATCGAGGATTCCGAACAGGTGTTGCGGGCGATTCGCCTCACGCCGCCGGATGTCCCCATCGATTTGATCCTGCACACCCCCGGCGGGTTGGTGCTGGCCACCGAACAGATCGCCCGGGCCCTGATCCGCCACCAGGCGAAGGTGACGGTATTCATCCCCCACTACGCCATGAGTGGCGGGACGATGCTGGCGTTGGCGTCGGACGAAATCGTGATGGACGAGAACGCGGTTTTGGGGCCGGTGGACCCGCAACTGGGGAATTTTCCGGCCGCCAGCATTTTGAAGGTGATCGAGGAGAAACCCATCGGGGATATCGACGATCAGACTTTAATTTTGGCCGATATTTCCCGGAAGGCGATCGCCCAGGTGCAGCGGTTCGTCCGGGATTTATTGGAAGATAATATTCCCCAACAGAAGATCGAACCGGAACGCATCGAGGGGGTAATAGATGCCCTGACCACGGGCCGCATCACCCACGACTGTCCGATTTCCGTCGAGGACGCCCGGGAATTGGGGTTGCCGGTGACGGTGGGACTGCCGAAATCGATCTATTATCTGATGGATTTGTATCCCCAACCCCAGGGAAAACGGCCGACGGTGCAGTATATTCCCCTGCCCTACAGTCGCCCGAATTCGGAGGGGAATAATTCCGGACCAAACTGAAGGGTTCCCCGGTTCAAGTTTTGGCGTTCCGCAGCAGATTGAAGGCTCGTTTGCGGAGAAAACCGGGCAGCAGGGAGAGGGCGAGCCCCGTCCAGGCTTTGGGGAAGGAGGCCGATTGTCCGGTGACGATGTACACCCGCCCGGTTTCGACATCTCCGGTTTCTACCAGCAGCAGTCCCAGCGCCAATCGGGCTTGGGCGAGGCGCGATCGCCGGATATTTTCCAGGTTTTCGGAGTCGAATTGGAAGTTTTCCAAGTAGGTGATTTTGTCGCGCAAATAGGGGAGGGCGCGATCGAGGCCCTGCTGTCCGGCGTGGACGCGGTATTCCATCAATTTTTCGGGGAGATAATAGCCCCGCTTTCCGGCCAGGGCGAGACGCACCAACAGGTCATTATCTTCGCAGTTTTGAATGTCGGGGCGCATATATCCCACATCAAGGAGGGACTGACGGCGGAAGAGGGTGCAGCCGATTTGAAAACTTTGCTTGACGAAGGTGACTTCGAGGAGGTTTTCGACGACGCCTTCGGGGAGGTGGGTCCTCCCCCAATTGCGGGAGTTGGTTTCGGTGGCGGCGCGATCGCGATTATTTTCAATATCGATGATCCAGTGGTCGGTTCCCACGAAATCGACGTCGGGATTTCGGTCTAAAATGGTGGCGGTTTTTTCCAGGAATTCTGGGGTGAGGCGATCGTCGTCGTCGAATTTGATGAAGTAGTCCCCCGTGGCGGCTTCAAACCCCGATCGCATATTGTTGCTTTTGCCGATATTTTGTTGGTGGCGGACGTAGCGGATGCGGGGGTCGTCGTAGCGGGACATCCTCTCCACGGTGCCATCGGTCGATCCGTCGTCGCAGACGATCAACTCGAAGTCCTGGTGTGTCTGTTCGAGGACGCTGGCGATCGCGATCGGCAATAGGTCGATGCGGTTGTAGGTGGGGATGCAAACGCTAATTTTGGTCATGGATTCTGGGTCGGGGTTTCTTGTCGTGACGAGGCCGAAAACTCTCGTCGATCAACTGGACAAAGAGTCCGGAAAATCGGGCGCGATCGCTCTCCTATTTTACCACAAGTTGCCCGATCTGCTTTCTAATTTGATCAGCAACCCATCGAGGGCAGACGACATCATTTGCCAACGTGTAAATCCCCCGATCTGATGGAATTCCCACCCCTAAGCTCGACCGGATTTTGATTGACGTTTATGAAGTTTTTAGTCACAATCTTTTCAAGAATTAATTGTAGGTACTATGAAAATTTTAATGATTTCTTCCACATTTCCCTATCCCCCCACGAAAGGCGGGACACAGGTGCGGACATTTAACCTGCTCAAATATCTCAGTCAACGGCACCCGATCACGGTTGTAACACAGCGCACCCCCGATGTCACGGATGAGGAGGTTGAAGGGCTGCGGCAGTGCGTCGATCGCCTGCAGGTGTTTCCGCGCCCCCAGCCCGACGGGGCGACCGGGGGGGCGATCGGAAAAGTCGGACGGTTCGGTAAATTTTTGTTGCAAGGAACCCCGCCCGGAGTCCTGTCCGCCTACTCTCGGGCCCTGCAAAGCTGGATCGACGAAGCCGTCGGCGACGGCACCTGCGAGGCCATCACCTGCGAACACAGCGTCAACGAGATCTACGTCCGGCCCGAGTGGAAACAACGCTTCAAAACCGTCGTCAACGTCCACAGTTCCGTTTACGGGACCTGCAAGCAGCAGCTCGAAACCGGCACCGCCGAGAAACCCCTGCGCGATCGCATCAACCTGCCCCTCCTGTACCGCTACGAGCGACAATATTGCTCCAAATTCGATCGCATCGTCGCCACCACCCCGGAAGATAGCGTCCAACTGCAGGAATTCAACCCCGACGCCCGCATCGAAGTCATCCCCAACGGCGTGGACTTCGGGGAGTTCCCCTGCCGAACCGCCGATCCGGGGGGACACCACCTCACCTTTATCGGGGCGATGGACAATATCGCCAATATCGACGCGGCTCGCTTTTTGACCCTGGAGGTGTTGCCCGAGATCCAACGGCGCTATCCTGATAGCAGTTTATCCTTGGTAGGGGCCCGGCCCGTGCCGGAAGTTTCGGAACTCGCCGATCGCCCGGGGGTGAACGTGACCGGGCGTGTCCCTTCAATGGCAGAATATTTACATCAAGCTACCGTGTGTGTGATACCGATGCGAACGGGATTTGGGATCAAAAATAAAACCCTAGAGGCGATGGCCGCCGGGGTGCCGGTGGTGGCCAGCGATCGCGGGTTGGAGGGGTTAGCCGTCGATGGCGAAGGTGTCCCCCTGCGGGCGCTGCGGGCCAACCGGGTGGACGAGTACGTTGCGGCGATCACGCGATTGTTTGAAGATGCCGAGCTGAGGGGACAACTGGCCGAAAACGGGCGATCGCTGGTCGAAACTGAATATACTTGGGAACGGGCGGGCCGGCGCTACGAACAAATCCTGATCGGCTGAAGGGTTGTCAGAAGTTTGGCCAAACGCCAATCTTGAAGTTTACGATAGCGCGCAATAGGCGGAGAACTGACCGACACTATGGACGAACACTTTCGGGAACCCAATCAAAAACCAGACCCTTTCCCCTCCCGAGGCGCGACTCCTCGCAAATTGCCGTGGGTGCGTTCCGCGAGAAAGAGCCGGCGACCGACCCCCTCCCCCCTGTCCCTGCTGGTGAAAAAGTGGATCGCGGACGGGGTGGCATTTACCCTGTTGTTTGGCGGTTCGGCGTTGCTGGGGGTGAGCGCTTGGTTCAGCTACAAACTGATCCTGAATCCGGACGTGGGGATCTGGTTGAACCAATTTCTCCCGGAATCCACCCAAATTGCCCTGCCGCGCACCGATGCGATCCGCACCCTCGACGAAATCCGAGAGGACTTGAAAGCGGAAAAGCAATTTTTTGCCGAACCCCTGCCCCTGCCGAGCCGCGATCGCGATCGGGAGATGGGCGATGGCTTTTTTGAAGACAATCCCTACCTCAAACCCCTGCAGCCGCTGCTCCTCCCCTCCGAGTCCCTCGTCCAACGCCCTGGCGACATCCTGATCCCGGTGATGCAAACCCGGGAATCGACCCACGCCCACCCCTGCCCCACGGGTTGCAAGGAAATCGTGGAGTTGCGGGTCTACAAATCCGTGCAGATGCCCTACCAACGGCTGGGAACCCCCCAATATTACCGCCTCGTCTACCAACTGCCCGTGCAAGGTCCGGCCGAATCCTTCGTGATCGCGTCGCTGATCGGCACCCGGGCTAACCAGCAGGGCGCCAACAAACCCGTCCCCCTCACCAAAATCAGCCAATTCACCGGCAAGATGCCGCCATCGGGGATCTGGTTCAACCTCAACGGCACCCGGACGGTGGGCGATCGCGAGGTTCCCTACGGCCAAATCGTCCACTACAATCCCGAACACTACCACCTCAGTTCCATGCTGGACTGGAAAAGCGAAGCCGGACAGCAACCCCTGTGGGAGGACGTGACGGGGGGGAGCGAGCCGGAACTGCTGATCGAACGGACCATCGGTTTGGAACCCCATTTCAGCATCTACGAACTCAAACCCCGGCAGTTCGTCCCCAACCCCGTCCAGTTGGCCAGCATCCCCCTGGATGAAGAAGTGGTCGATCACTACAACTACCGAAAAGCCCTCCGACTCGCCCGCAGCGGCCTGTGGTCCCCGGCTTTGAATCTGATCGAACCCCTGCAAAAAAATGTCGGGAAAGGGGGCAACTACCCCAAAAAATGGCCCGCGATCGCCCAGGCCCAACTGGATTTGATCCGGTTCCACGCCCAAATCACCGACGCCCAGGCCACCGCCGCCTGGGCCAGCCCCAGCCAAAAAGTCCTCGCCGGGTTGATCGACGGACGCTGGAGCGAGGCCTTGAATGAGGTCAAAACCGACCGCCTCAACCAAACCGAATTGGTGACGCTGTTACAAGCCGACGGCGGGCGTCTGAAAACTCGCATCCAAGCGGCCCTCCAGGAAAACCCCGAGGAACCGGATTTGCAGGCCTGGGGTGCGTTAATTGTGGCGGCTCAACAGGGGCGTCAGGAGGCGATCGCTTGGCTGGAAACGGAATCCCGAGCCTCCCAGGACAACAAAACTCGGATTCGCGAACTGTTGGACAATTAACAATTAATAATTGATGAGTGCTGAGTTTCATAGCCGATCATTTTCGTCTGTCCGAGAGAAGGTCGGATTTTATATCGAAGATATCGAGACACCGGTTGGGCGGAGTATCAGCCTGACCATTACTTGGCTGATCCTGATCTCCTCCGCCATCTTTGTGGTGCAAACGTACCCCATTTCCGACGAGTTGCGATCGGCGTTGGAAATTTTGGATTCGGCGATTTTGATCGGTTTCGCGATCGAATATGTCGTCCGGTTTTGGTCGGCTAAGAATCGCGCCAAATTTTTCTTCAGCATTTTTTCGTTCGTCGATTTGATCGCCATCCTGCCCGTATTTCTCGGTTTTTTAAACCTCAGTTATATCCGAATTTTCAGATGGTTTAGAATTCTGCGCCTCGTCCGTTTTATTAACTTCAAAATATCCATTGTCAAAATTCGTAACGAAGACAGCATCATCCTCGCCCGTATTATCATCACCCTGCTGACAATTATTTTCGTCTTTTCCGGGTTGATTTACCAGGTCGAACACCCCGTCAATCCCAAAATATTTAGAACCTTTCTCGACGCCCTCTATTTCTCCATCGTCACCATGACCACCGTGGGTTTCGGGGATGTCACCCCCCTCTCGGAAATGGGGCGATTTCTGACCATTCTGATGATTTTGACCGGCATCGCCCTCATCCCCTGGCAGGTGGGGGACTTGATTAAACACCTGGTCAAAACTTCCAATCAGGTGGAAACGACCTGTCCCGGGTGCGGTTGGGCCAGCCACGATCGCGACGCCCGGTTTTGCAAGCACTGCGGCACAGCTTTAGATTAATTGATAATTGATAATTGATAATTAATAATTTTTTCGGTGCGCGTCGTTATAATAACCAAGACGGGCGATCCGCGCGGCGCACCGATCGCTCTTGATGTTACCTCGCGAATCCACGACTAGAATGACTGCAACTCCCCTACAATCCAACTCCCCGGCCGGCCAGAACCCCGCCCTCGACCCCACTCTCGGGCGGTTCGGGCAATTTGGGGGAAAATATGTTCCCGAAACCCTGATGCCCGCCCTGGCGGAACTGGAGGCGGCATTTAAACATTATGTCGGCGATCGCGACTTCCAGGCCGAACTGCAAGACCTGCTGCGGGATTACGTCGGACGCCCGAGTCCCCTCTATTTTGCCGAACGATTGAGCGATCGCTACGCCCGACCCGACGGCACCGGCCCCAAAATTTACCTGAAACGGGAAGATCTCAACCACACCGGCGCCCACAAAATCAACAACGCCCTCGCCCAGGCCCTCCTCGCCCGCAAAATGGGCAAACAGCGGATCATCGCCGAAACGGGAGCCGGCCAGCACGGCGTCGCCACCGCCACGGTATGCGCCCGCTACGGCCTCGAATGCGTCATCTACATGGGCGTCCAGGACATGGAACGCCAAGCCCTGAACGTCTTCCGGATGCGCCTGCTGGGGGCGACGGTGCAGCCCGTGGAGGCGGGAACCGGCACCCTCAAGGACGCCACCTCGGAAGCCATCCGCGACTGGGTGACGAACGTGGAAACCACCCACTACATCCTCGGTTCCGTCGCCGGACCCCACCCCTACCCGATGATGGTGCGGGACTTCCACGGTGTCATCGGCCAGGAAACCCGCGCCCAGTGCATCGAAAAATGGGGCGGTTTGCCGGATATCCTCATCGCCTGCGTCGGCGGCGGTTCCAACGCGATGGGGCTGTTTCACGAGTTCGTCAACGAGCCCTCGGTGCGCTTGATTGGCGTGGAGGCGGCGGGTTCGGGAATTGAATCCGGGAAACACGCGGCGACCCTGACCCACGGGCGGGTTGGTGTCCTGCACGGGGCGATGAGTTATTTACTACAAGATGAGGACGGCCAAATTGTTGAGGCCCACTCTATTAGTGCCGGGTTGGATTACCCCGGCGTCGGACCCGAACACAGTTATTTGAAAGATCTCGGACGGGCGGAATATTACAGCGTCACGGACCAAGAAGCGGTGGATGCGTTTCAGCGTTTGTCGCAGTTGGAGGGGATTATTCCGGCCTTGGAAACCTCCCACGCGATCGCCTATTTGGAAACGCTGTGCCCCCAACTCGAAGGCAGTCCCAACATCGTCCTCAACTGTTCCGGACGGGGTGACAAAGACGTGCAGACCGTGGCTAAATTTCTGGATTCCGAAATTTAGGATTTGCCGGGGGAAGTCTACTGTCGGTGGGTGAGAATACGGGAATTGTAGGGGCGAATGGCATTCGCCCTCTCTGAAATTTCGCAATTCCCCCGCTTCTCGCAAACTGAATATTCCCAATTTTGTCAAATCAAGAATGAAACAGAAATTAATCGCGATCGCCCTATTATCATTGGGAGCGATCGCTGGCTGTGATGTAACGGGAGAGGTCAATTTTATGGCAAATTCCGACAATTCCCCGATCCCGACAATGGCGGCAACCGCCGCGCCGGATATTTCGGCTTTGGAACAAACGGTTCACGCACAAGTCAACGAGTACCGCCAATCTCAAGGATTACCCCCCTTGAAACTCGACTCCCGCATCAGCCAGGAGGCGCGTCGCCACTCCCAGAATATGGCATCGGGACAGGTTCCGTTCAGCCACGAGGGGTCAAAACAACGATATCAGGCGATCGGACAACAGATCTCCTATCGCCAAATCGCGGAAAATGTGGCGTACAATTCCGGCTACGCCAATCCGGGAAAACAGGCGGTGGAGGGGTGGATCGACAGTCCAGGCCACGAGGAGAATATGACGGGGGATTACGACCTGACCGGGATCGGAATTGCCAGAAACGACAAGGGAGAGTATTATTTTACCCAGATTTTTGTCCGTCCCCGGTAATTTTGAACCACTCCAGGCACAGAGGGCACAGAGAGGGGATTTGGGGGTGAAATGAAACCGGTTTTCTGTGAGAGTTCCTATTTCTCAACCTGAAGAGTTCCCCCCAGAATTGGGGGGCTAGGGGGGCGAGTGAAAAGAAACCGGGTTTCTAGTTGTCGGTGAAATTGAACCAGAGTGAAACTCAAGACTAGACTATCAATGTTAGGTTTTGTGCCTCAACCCAACCCACGGCTATTTTATAGCGCTGCTAGAGGGGAATAGGCAACAGGCAATAGGCAATAGGGAACTGAAATGACCTTGAAATTGAGGTTTCAAGGTTTCTAGCCCGATTTAAACTGTTAATACACGATCGCGATACTTGCGATAATAATTCTATCATATTCCGGAGCGGTTTTCCACTCTTCAAAGCCCCCCTTCTTAAGGGTTCGGCCGTTTAAAGCCCCCCTTCTTAAGGGTTCGGCCGTTTAAAGCCCCCCTTCTT
>NZ_JAYFER010000219.1:0-258 GCF_055795065.1 Lyngbya sp. CCY1209 | reverse complement strand
CATGGGTTTCAGCCGCCTAACCCACCCTACGCGAAAGCACATTTTTAGCCGTGTCGGTCCACTACAGGCAAGATGCCTGTGCTACGCGAAGAGCGTGAGTGTAGCACGAATTGCCGTTCGGTTTACCGGAATAAAGTGTTCGGTTATCCGAACTTGACAACTTTTAAAAAATCTGTATTAAAGCGCCGGCTGAGTTACAGGAGTCAATATCCGGTGCGATCGCGCTTCTGTTGGGACAGCTTCACCCGCCGCATCACA
>NZ_JAYFER010000218.1:0-21373 GCF_055795065.1 Lyngbya sp. CCY1209 | reverse complement strand
CTCTTAAAGGCATAGTCAATGTGCCTCTACCAACTCCTTTAAGAGAAAATCCTAAAGTTGTTGCTACTTTTGTAAATTCGAGAAGTGTTGACGGTTGCCAAGGCTTCCATCAGACTGCGGACGGCCGCGACCATCGCCACTTCGTTATCGAGGCGGTTGATGGCGGAACCGACGCCCACGCCGGCGGCACCGGCAGCGATCGCCAGAGGGGCCGTGACGCTGGAAATGCCGGAGGCGCACAACACCGGCACCGAGACGGCGCGGGAAATTTCCCGGGCTGCAGCCAATGTGGGGGCCGCCTTTTCGATCAATCCCAGGGTTCCGGGGTGGGCGGGGGCGGCGCTGGTGCCGCCTTCGGTTTGGATGATATCGGCGCCGGCTTCCACCAAATCCATCGCCAACTGTACCTGTTGGTCCAGTTCCAAAATGTGGGGGACCGTCACCGACAAAGTGATTTCGGGGAGGAGCGATCGCGTCTGCCCAGTCAACTGCAACACTTCCGGCCCTTCAAAGCGTCGTCCTTGGGCGTAGAAGGCATCGAAATTCCCGATTTCGATCAAATCGGCACCCGCCTCGACGCAGGGCGCGAACTTCTCGGGTTCCACCGCAGAGACGCAGATGGGCAGATGGGTCAGACCCCGCACCGACCGCACCAATTCCGGGTCGGCAGCGATATCGACGAAGGTGGCGCCGCCCCGGGTCGCCGCTCTCACCACCATCGCGACGTTCTCGCGATCGAAATTCATCAGGCCGCTAATAACTTTCAGCCCCCGGCCGCAGTTGAATGCCTGCTGTAGAGTGGAATTGATCATCTTGATTGTTTGGACTCGATTTCGTTTCGTATGGATTATTGTGCCACGGAGTCGGACTCGAAACAGCGGGGCTGGCGAAATTTGTAAATATCCGCGATCGCCCGTACCCAACTGTCTACCACGGATTCGAGTAGGCGATCGCCCTTTTGGGCCGTCGCCACCGTCGCGTCCCCGAGCACGCCGCTGCGGGTCAGATCCCGCGTCACCCAGGCGAAGGGCAGTTTTCCCTCCATACTCAACAGACTCTCCTCCGGCAAGCCGTGGGGAAACTCCCGCACCGCCCGGTCCGTCCGCACCTGTTCGGGCAAAATCGAAAGCATGACGCTGGTTTCGATGTCTCCGGCGTGAATTCCCAACTCCAACTCCTCCGGAGAAAATAGTTCTTTGGCGACGTGGGGCGCCCGCCAGGTGAACAGGGGAAACACCATGAAATCGTCGTGCTGCTGGTGCAGGTCCCGGGCCACCAGATCCAAAATTTGGGGCTGTCCCCCGTGGGCGTTGAGAAACACCAACTTGCGGAACCCGGCCCGGTAGATACTTTCGCCCACCTCCGTCAATACAGCCATCAGGGTTTGGGAGGTGAGGGTGACGGTTCCGGGAAAGTGCCAGTGTTCGTTGGATTTGCCGTAGTACAGCGTCGAGAGGGCGTAGGCAGGGATGGCCCGGTCGAGCTGGGCGAGGGCTTTTCCGGCGACAGCCGTAGCGATCGCGGAATCAACGATCAGCGGCAGGTGGGGGCCGTGCTGTTCGACGGAACCGATGGGTTGGATGATGACGGTATTTTCTTTGTCCGGCATCTCGGCAATTTCCGTCCAGGTGAGGTAGGGAAAAAAGCGATCGGGGGGAATAAAATTGTGCATGGTCGTCTCCGGTAGCAGGTTGTCTGCTGACTATGATCGACCAAACTTAGGGAATGGGGAATGGGGAATTTTTGACTTTTGAGTGTCCCCGACCCCCAATAATTGTCAATTGTCGGCGGTCAATTGTCAATTATAGCCGATCGCCCGCAGTTCAAACTCAACTCCGGTTGGTTCTCAAAACGCTGTGCGGTCGCCCCCAAGCCGGCCAGGAGGAGAATCAAGCCGACAGACAGAACGACGGAAAGCAGAATTTCCGTATCCCGCCATTGAGATCGTTTCTTCATCGTTGACCTCCGATTTGTGCAATTGGCGGTTTCGGGTCTGGTTTGAGTTGACACCGGAGGCAACAGAACCGCAGCGAACTTATCCTGTTACCGGTCGGAGAGATTCGGGTGCTCTCCCCCCTCAAACCATCAACCGCTTGTTACGTCTGTTGGTTCGTCCCGGCCACCTCTCCATCCGCAGACTTTCCAAAAAAGAGCGGGGCGTCCGGAGCCGGGGGCGGGGAGATTCCCGGGCCTCCGGCGGACTGCCGTCCGGAATTCTATGTCAGAATTAATCTATTGGGGATTTAATTGTGAGTTCAGAAAATCTTCAATTGAGGTCAAAATCTTCGGGGATTGTCAGCCCGTCAGAGCAATTCAACGGCATCATTTGCCGCCATCGACTCTTCTCCGAAATTAATTCTGAATTTTTATATAAAACTGTAAAATTTTATGAATATCGGCGACAAATCCCAACCCATCCGCCCGAACGGCGATCGCACGTCAAACCCTCAACCCCAAATGGCAATGATCGGTCAACTCTTAGATAGAAGGTATCGAATCGTACAAATTTTGAGTTCCGGGGCCTTCGGACAAACCTACCTGGCCGCAGATACCCGCCGTCCGGGCCATCCCCAATGTGTCGTCAAACAACTGCGTCCCCCCAGCAACAATTCCACGATCCTCAAAACCGCCCTGCGCCTGTTTCGCCAGGAGGCGGAAATCCTGGAAAAACTCGGGCGCCACGATCGCATCCCCCTGCTGCTGGCCTATTTCGAGGAAAACAACCACTTTTACCTGGTCGAAGAGTTCATCGAAGGCAATCCCCTCGCCAAAGAACTGATCCCCGGCCACCCCTGGAGCGAAGAACAAGCGGTGGCGCTGTTGGAAGAAATCCTGGAAATTTTGGCCTTCGTCCACAAAAACGGCGTCATCCACCGCGACGTCAACCCCTCCAACTTGATCCGGCGCAAATCCGACCAAGCCCTGGTGTTGATCGACTTCGGTTCGGTGAAGGCCGTCAGCAGCCAACTGGCGGAGGGCAACGGCCAGACGATGCGAACCATCGCCACCGGGACCCCCTCCTATATGCCGATCGAACAGTTCCAGGGCAACCCCCAATTCAACAGCGACATTTACGCGGCCGGGATGATCGGCATCCAGGCGCTGACGGGTTTGGAAGCCTCCGACCTGCCCAAACTCCAAGATCCCAGCCTCTCGGCGGCGGGGGAGATCGCCTGGCGGCACCGGGCGCGGACCAGTACCGACCTCGCCAATATTTTGGACAAGATGGTTCATCATTATTACGGCAAGCGGTACAATTCCGCCACCGATGCGATCGCCGACCTGGAAAAATTGCGGGGGCGCACCGGCTTTTCCCGGCCTCGACCCCACCATTCGGCCCCCCGCGCTGGGGGCTATCCCGGGGGAATTTCCTGGGGGCGCCTGTGGACGGTCGTCGGGGTCGTCGCCACGGGACTGGTGGGGATCATGGTGCTGTTTGGATTGATCCGGGTCCTCAACCGCCCCGACCCCGTCAAAGCCGAAGCCGCCCTGAAACGGGGGAGCGAACGCCTGGAAAAAGGCGATCCGGACGGCGCCGTCAAAGCCTTCGATCGCTCCCTGCAATTCGACCCCAACAACAGCCAAGCCTTCCACAAGCGGGCGAACGCCTATTACGATTTACAAGAATACGACCAGGCGATCGCGGACTACACCCGGGCGATCGAACTCGACCCCGACAACGCCGACAGCTACTACAATCGGGCGCTGACTTACTATCAAACGGGGGAGATCTCCAAAGCGATCGACGACCTCACCCAGGCGATCCGCCTCAATCCCCAGGACACCGATGCCTACTACAAGCGGGGACTCGCCCACTACGAACGGGAAGATTACGACGCGGCGATCCAGGATTATTCGGAGGTGATCCGCCGCCAGCCGAAACAGGCGGAAGCCTACCGATCGCGGGGGACGGCCCGGGTGAAGGCGGGGAACTTGCAGGCGGGACTCGCGGACTACACCGAGGCGATCCGCCTGTCCCCGGAATCCTTCGCCGCCTACTACGATCGCGGCCGGGCCCGATTTCACCTCGGGGACTACCAAGGGGCCCTGGCCGACTACGACCGCGCCATCGCCCTGGAACCGGACAATCCCGCCGCCTACGGCAACCGCTGCAGCACTTACATCAACTTGGCGAATTACGACGCGGCGATCGCCGATTGTACTCAAGCCATCGAATTGCAGCCGAGTGCCCTGGATTACAACAACCGCTGTATCGCCCAACTTAACTTACAAAATTACGACGCCGCCATCGCCGACTGCGGGAGAGCGATCGCGATGAATCCCGACGATTACAAAGCCTACAGCAACCGGGGATTAGTCCACTCCGAAGCGGCGGATTACGAGGCCGCGATCGAGGATTACACCCAGGCCATCACCCTCAACCCCAACGACGCCGAATCCTACAGCAACCGCGCCCAGGCTTACGCCGAACTTGGGGACGAAAATCAAGCGATCGCCGACTACGCCCAAGCCATCCGCCTCAAACCCGACTTCGCCGGCGCCTACTACGGACGGGGATTGGTCCGTGCCCAATTGGGGGATAAAAATGGCGCGATCGACGATTTCCAACAAGCCGGACAACTGTTTTTGGAACAGGGCTTGACGGGGGGATATCGGGATGCCCAATATCAAATGCAACGCTTGCAGTAGGCGATGACAGACCGCTATTGATGAATTAACTGGTGACCCGATCAATATTATTGGTCAACCCTATCATTCAACCGGCGCAAGCACAGAGGCTTGCTCCTACGGATTGATGTCAAAATCCGACAAATTTCCCCTCTGTGTTCCTCTGTGCCTGGAGTGGTTCAAAATTTCCGGCTTTCCCACGTATTTTCGGATTGTTATATCTAGCCCGTCAGCGAGTCGCGCCGGATTGGACAAATGTAACAGTTTTGGGTGCGATCGCCCGCAGTTGGGAACTCACCAGCGGCTCGGTTTTTCGGATTCAGGGAATTATCCTGGTCGCCATTTTGGTCACATTTCCGGTTTCTTTGGTGGTACAGGTGGTCAGCCCAATCGTTCAAGTGATTATTGTCGCAAATTTCCCCCCCGACTCCGTCGCCTTCAATTTGCTCAGTTTTTTGTTGATCATTGCCCTAAGTTTCATCAGCGGGGCGCTATTTCTCCCCTTTTGGCAATCCATCGCCGCGATTATTTACTACGACCTCCGCACGCGACGGGAGGGATTGGGATTGGAATTGCGGGACAGTTAGCGCTGGGGGTCTGAAACCGAAAGGGTGTAGGGGTGTTGGGCTTGTTGGCGATCGCCGACATAGATGTTATAAGTCCCACGGGGGCCGTATCCGGAAAATTGCACGGTGGACCCGGACGGGGTTTCCGGGAGGACGCAATACCGACCCGCAGGACCTTCGATCAGCAACGTTGGCGCCCCCGCCGTTTGGACGGCAATCCTCATGTTGAGTAAATCCTCCGTCGCGTCCAAAACCAGGTTGGGTTCGGCCGCCACCCAGCCGCAGTCCCCGCTGTTGGAGGTGCCGCCGGAGGTTCCGGAAACGGTGACGGACGCCCCCGGAGAAATGCTGCGGCGGTCGGCGAGAACCTGCTGCGCGGAAGCCAGACACAGGGCGATCGCCGTCAATCCGGCCGTGCAAAATTTTCCCAATTTCATCGTCATCATCGCATCATTCGGCGTAAAATCCCGAGTCGGAAAGAAAACGCCGCCTCCAATTTGGTGTACAGAACGCGCCGGATCGGTCGGTCGAGATGTCCCTTGTACAATACTCTCAGTAGAGCTTTCAAGCCGGGAATTCCGGGAATCCATCCCTAATATCGCGAGGACAGCAACAATGAACTACCAAGACGATCCCAATGTCAAGCGCCGACTCGAAGATATCGAAGCCGAAATCGGGTCTTCCTCCCAATTTCAACCGCCCCCCGCCAACGCCAACCTGACGGCCAGCCTGAAAACCTTCTACGGTCAATTTATCGTCTGGTTCAAGGAACTGCCAAAGGCCGGCCAGATCGTCGTCGGAGTCGTGGGACTCGCGGCGGTGCTGGCGCTGTTGAAAGCGCTGGTGGAATTAATTTCCTTGGCCGTAAGTCTTGCGGTCGTCGGGGTGATAGTGTACATAGGTTATCAACTGTTCAAATCCTCCAAATCCTCCAAGAATCGCTAAACGAAAGGCAAGTTGCAACTATGGCCAGCCCCACTGCAAACCGAGGCATCGACGAAACCACCCCCACCTGGCAAACCCGGGCCAAACAACTCCCGTTTTGGATGCGCCGCTGCGGTGCTTGGGCCGCGGAAGTGTCCCTGGTGGTCGTGGGGGGGTTGGTCCCCTTCACTGCGGGGGCGGCGTTGAACGGCGGTTCCGGGTCCGTGCCCCTGAATCCGGTGGTGCGCTGGACGGGAGAAACCGTTGCCGCCACTTTGGGCCTGCCGATGCGCGATCGCCAACCCCGCGTAACTCCTTTGACGAATTTTTTCTGGTCCGGTGCCTTGGTGGTCCCGATCGCGATCGCCGGATGGCAACTCTACCGCCTATCAATGACCGGACAAACCCTCCCCAAGCGCTGGTTCGGGGTGCGGGTGGTTGACACCAAGAGACAGCCCCCCGGCTTCGGGCGGATTCTGGCGCGGGAAACGGCGGGCCGCTGGGGCATTCCGGTGGGGATCGCCTATATCGTGTGGCGATCGACGGGGGCCTTCCCAAACCTGCTGATCTTCATGGGACTCTCCGGCATCCTGATGGCGGCGGACGGGTTGATGGGGCGCCGCTTCCGGGGGCGCACCGGACACGATCTGCTGGCCGGAACGCGGGTGCAGCCCACCTCCACCTCGTTTTTTACCAACCCCTTCAACAGTTACGACTGGGACGACGAAACCGACGCGGTGCGGGCGATCGTGTTTACCCCCAGCAAAAAGTGGCGGGATTGGGACCTGTGGCAGTGGATGCGGCAGCACCCGGGTTTGACCCTGGTGGCCGTCGGCAGCGCGAGTATGGCGATGGTGTTGGGGACTTTTATCGGCACCCAGGTTTACATCCAAAACCAGGCCAACCGCCGGGAATTTCAGAGTCAGGACAACGAAGTATTTTTGGCCCTGGTGGGGCGGCTGTCCCCCACGGCGAATGCAGACCCGGCCCAGCGGCGGGGCGCGATTTTGGCCTTGGGAACCCTGCAAGATACCCGGGCGATTCCCCTGTTGGTGGATTTGTTGGGGCAGGAGGACAACCCGACGCTGCTGGAGGCGATCCAACAGGCTTTGGTGAGTACCGGGCCGGAGGCGTTGCCGGATTTGCGGAAGTTGAATCAGGCGTTGCGAAATGACCTGGATTCGATGCAGTTCGGGGCGGACGCGCAGCAGAAGCGGATCGTCGCCCAGCGGCAGCAGGCCACCCAGCGGGCGATCGCAAAAATTTTGAAGGTTTACGGCGGTTTCATCCGGGAAGCGGACCTCAGCCACGTCGATCTGGGGCAGAATGCCGATCCGCCGGCTCAGTTTACCCTGGTTCTGGACCAAACCGACCTGTCCGGCATCAGCTTCCGCAGCAGCCTGATGACCCACGCGAATTTGCGGAACAGCCGCTTTTACGGGGCCGGGGAAGACGGGCGCTTCAACACCTTCGACGACTGGGTTTCCGACCTCAGCGGCGCGGATTTGACCGAGGCGGACCTGACGGGGGCGTTTTTGAGTCGGACTTTCATGCGGCGGACGAACCTGTTGAACGGGACCCTGGACCGGGCGAATCTGTCGGGGGCGGATTTGACGGGGATCAACTTCAGCAGCGCCAGTTTGATCGGCGCTAATTTGCAGGGGGCGAAGCTGCGGGAGGCGAAGTTTACGGGGGCGGATCTGACCAATGCGGATCTGTCGAAAGCGGATTTGGAATTGGCGCGGATGAGTCAAATTAACGCCCAGGGTTCGCTGTTTTTGTATGCCGATCTTCGGGAAGCCGACTTGCAGAATGCGACGCTTTCGGGGGCGGATTTTCAGGGGGCAAATCTCCGGGATGCGGATTTGAACGGGGCGAAGTTGACGGGGACGAATTTTAGAAATGCCCGGTTGCAAAATGTGAATTTTCGCGATGCGGATTTGAGTCTGGTGAATTTGCAGGGCGCGAGGCTGCGGGGGGCGAATTTTGAGGGGGCGACGTTCGTGGTGGACCGGGAGGCGCGATCGGATGAATTTATCGAGGGTGCGGCGGTGGATGAGACATCGAACCGGATGCGGGGCGTCGATTTTGCCGGGGCCGAAAATTTGAGCGCCGAGCAGATCGAATATATCTGCAATCAGGGGGGAATTCATCCGCAGTGTCCGGAGTAGAACCGCTTGGGAATTAATTCCCAAGGGCGCAAGCCAGGGGCCCTTGGGGGCGCAAGCCAGGGGCCCCTACTATAGCAATCGGAAACCATTTGTAAATAGTCGCGCCCCCAAACCCCCAATTCTGGGGGCTTTGAGAAGATCGATTTTTCACGAATCATTTCACATTGCTATAGCTCAAATCATCGGTCGATGATTGGGGGCAATATTCGCAAGATAGATTATATCAAATCCGGTTGAATGCTCGGAACAAAATGAGTTGGATATGCAAGACCGCTTGGGAATCAATTCCCTTTTCTTGTAGCAAAAATCCTCTCAAGAGGATTGGGAAGATTGTACGGTTATAAAACCGGATCTGATATTAATTGCAATGTTCCGACAGCCAAGCCAGAACCGCCTCTTGGGGGTTGGGATGGTTTGTCGGAATGGACTGCAACGGGGGTTCTAGGGGAGTGTCGGTTATCCCGGCGATGTGAATGACGCGGGTGAGTCTGCGACAAAATTGGATCAGTTCTGAAGTGGGTTCACAGTTGCGTAATAGGATGGCGAGTTGGGGTTGCTGGAGTCGTTTTTTGAGGGTTTTGAGATGTTTCCGAAGTTGGGGGGCGTTTTCAACCTCTGGGATCTCTTCGTCGGGAAATGCGGCTTCAAAAATCAGTTCGCACAGTGTAGCCGCGATCGCATTTGTTCCCGTTTCTCCATCCAGAATCGTTGCGTCGATATCGAGGATGGAGGGGTGTTGGGTGCGATCGCTAAATTGCGCTGCCCATGCGGGTGGAACAGTCGCTTCGTCCCCATGCCAAGCTCGGTAAAAGTCGGGGTAAGGTAGATTTTGGGCGCACTGCCAAATTATACGATAGTAGTTTTTATGTTGAGTAATGTTGTTTTCAATTTCATCGTTAAGAGGGTCACGTAAAGCTGATACAACATCAGCGAATTCCTTTTTTTGAGTTAACAATAATTTAAAATTTTCGGCGACGCAAAAACTGTATACTTCCCGGCTATCATTGATCTTTATAATTTCCAGTAAAGTATTTATCGCCAGTATATTTCCAGGATCAATTTTTCCCAAACTTAATGCCACCGTGCTACGGGTATATTTATCCTCGGCAGTTGCCAAAAATTTGGTTAAAGCATTAATTGCTTTGGGATTTTCCCGTCCAATTTCTCCTAAACTCACCGCTATATCACAACATATATCTTCATCTTCTGTGAATTCCAAAATTTGAATGAAATTGTCAATTACTTTATAATTTCCTTGTCCAATTTTACTCAAACTATCTATAACCATTTCTCGCATACCTTTGTCCTGCGTCATCCTAAACAATTGAATTAAAACATTAATTGCCCGAATATTATGATGGGAAATTTCACCCAAAACATAAACCGCTGCTTTGCAAATATTTTCATCTTTTTCTGACTCCAAGATTCGAGATAAAATCGTGATTGCTTCGTGACAGTTTCGGCCAATTTTTTCCAGCTTCAATATGGCATAAATGCGAATCATTTGATTTTTGCTATTTTCAATGAATTCAATCAAAATGGCAACAATTTTAGCGTTATCATTTCCGATTTCAGCGAGTGCAGGGATCACATTATTCCAGATAAAACATTTATTTTTTGTGGTTTGTGCGAGTTCAATCAAAGTATCTATCGCCTGTTTTTTGTTTGATTCAATTTGTTTTCCCAATACTTCCGCAGCCAAGCAACGAGTATATTCGTCTTGATTCGGCTGTAGAAATTGAAATAAAGCTGTAATTGCTCGATAATTTTTACGTCCAATTGTCCCCAAACTCCACATTGCTAGTCTTTCGATATCGTCATCTCTTGTTTTATTTATTAGTTGGATTAAAGCCATAATTGCTTTCGGATCTTGTTGTCCAATTTCACCCAAGCTCCAGGCTGCGATAAATTGATCACTTTCATCGCCAGTATTTTCCAGAAATTTTATTAAAGCTGCAATTGCTCGGGGATTTCCTTGTCCGATTTCACCTAAGCTTTCCACCGCCTGTCTGCGAATACCTTCATCTTCAGTTGGTTCCATAAGTTGAATTAAAGTATCGATCGCTTGAGGGTTTCCTAACCCCACTTTACCCAAACTCCACGCCACCCACCTACAGGTATATTCATCTTCAGTTTTTTCCATAAGTCGGACTAAAGCTGTAGTTGCTTTGCCATTTCTAGGATCAATTTTACTCAAACTTTCAATGACTTCAGTACGGATACGCTCCCGGGGGCAATTTTCAAAAACATCAATCAGTTCTGAAATAACAAAATGTCGGATTGTTTCTGTGATAATTTTGTTTAATTCCTGTTTTGTCGGATACAATAGACCATCGTTCCATCTGCGATTTTCACAATTCAATTCGCCAAATCTATATTTTATAATTTGTCTGACTATATCTAAAGCTCGGGAACACTTCTGAAATTCATGAATTCCAGACGCAGCCAAAAAATACGCTTGATACTTATAAAAATAACCACATCCATCCTCGAACTCAACCAAAGCCTGAATGAACTCCTCTTTCTGGCTATCATTAATGTCTTCTCTACCCAACCACAGCAAAATCACTTGCTTCCACTGAGGGTCAAAAATCCGATACTTTTTTCCCTCAACCGGACAATTCACATGAGTCCGAGGCAAAAAATCATCCCAATCATCGATCGCACAAGCTGCAAAATATTCCTGAAATGTCGGATGATAAAAGGCATAAACCGCTTGATCTGGATTTTCTTCCGCAACGCCCACGCGATTCAGCCAACCCAAATCGATCGCCAGTCGAAACAATTCTGAGTCCGGTTGTCCTAAAAATCGGCAAACTTGACTTTCAAATAATCGAAAGCGAGAACGATCGCTGTCGATCGCATCTTTTGCCAATTCCCCCAATGCCAGATTCAACCTTTCTCGCTGTTCGTAAGTCGTTTTAAATTTCGGATTATCTTCCTCCTTCCAAAGATAAAAATATTTTACAAAATTTTGATAAAGTCCCGCTTGGGTGTCGGGTAATCCGCCCCGATATCGTCCCCAAGTGCAACACAGCAACGTCAACCGCAGCGGATTTGTTACCAAATCTCGGATTCGGGCTTTTTCCGGTTGTTCGAGTTCTGTTTTTAAAGACTCTGCCAGATCGGTTTTCTGGCTGTCCTGATAACAGGGGTGCTGGAACCAGCGATCGATAAATTCTTGTACGCGATCGGGATATTGAAAATTTCGCGTCAGATAGGTTTTGAAATTAGATAAAGCATTGCGATCGCCCTCCCAAACATTGAGGCGGCAGGTTAACACCGCCTTTGCCGAGTCGATCCAACGGACTCCAAACTGACGGGCGATCGCGGACAAGGGATTTCCCGCTATTTCATCCGCCCCATCCAACAGTAACCACACTTTCCCAGTTTCAAACAAGTCCGCCAGTGCTTTTTGTTGTTCGGCTGTCGGTTCCTGAACCCGTTTTAAGGCATTTTTCAACCAGATTTTCAGCAGGTAATCTTCCAGGGTTCTGGCTTCGAGATCGGCGAGGGAGATCCAGATCGGGATATCTGAGGCTTCCAGGATGCGATCGGCTATTTTAACCAGAAATGTTGTTTTTCCCGCCCCCGGTTCTCCGATAATTGCATAGCGTTTGTCTTCCTTGTTCGCTGGGTTGATAATTTGCCGGAAAAATTCCTCTCCTTCATATTCCTGGATCACTTCGTATTCGTCGCCGGTATCGCCCTCCTCAGATTCCTGTTGAACTTCAAAGTTGTCGCCGCGATCGCTGTAGAACCGAGAACCCTCTTCCGGTGACGGAATATCCTTCACTTCCTTCGGCTTTTTTTTTCGTTCCACCAACGCCAGGGGAATATGAATATCATCAAGATTTCCTACAACGCCATCTTTACTTGTCAGGGGGTTAGTGGTGAGTTGTTTCTTTTGTTTAATAACGGCGGTGCAGAACTCTCTCAAATGATCTTCGAGTTCAAAACCTTGAGAATTTGATGATTCGAGTGGTGCCTTCAAATTCTGATTTCGTACTTCTTTCCATCGTTTCTCAAATTCAGTGATATTTTGGGGCGTGTCTTTATTCCAAAGCTGTAAACTAAATTCCCAATCAGAAGCGCCTTGTTTCTTTAAGCGCTTGTCCTCGTAAATTTTTAACTCTTTCAGAGAAGGAATTACTTCTTTTTTGATCTGAACGCTTGTCAATGGCTCCTGTTGACCAGATCTAGTGAGTTCCTGAAAATGCCTGATTTGTCCCTTGGCTATGAGCTTGGCAGCCTCACTGGGTTCCCACTCCAAGATCTCCAATGAATGAGGGGCATCTTCATTCACACATTTGAGCAAAGCCTCTAAGAAGCGTCTGGCTCGCTCTTTGGTTGTCGGTCCCCAACTGCGTCTTGGCATTTTCCGAACTTGAACGGCTTTCATGAAAACAAACTTGGGGGAATTTCCCAAGTTCGCTGTTACCCCAAGTTCAATTTTACCCATAACTGCGCCCCTGAGCAAGATTGAGCGCCGGGGTAGCCTGGGGGACATACCCCCAATTTAGCTTGAGCAGGTCGAATTAAATATCGCCGTTATGACCGCACAATTGCTCAAGCCAATCCAGGACGTCTCAGCTCCTGCCCTCATCTTCGATACGGAACTGCGAGGCAACCTGGTGTCCTGCTGCGATCGCGATTTTCATCACTTTTTCATCTTCTGTGCCGATCCGCTCCCGCCAGAGGCAAAAATACGATCGCTGTTCGGCGAAGCCTTCAACAATGACGATCGCATCGGAAATCTGAAACTAAAAATTTTCGACAATCTCGGCTCTCACTTCCCACAGTTTGAGTCCGGTTTCCGCAGTCGTTACCTTGTCGGTTTCAACTCCCTGTGTCCCGATTGTGACGATGATTGGTTGAAAGAACGGGGAATCCGCATTCAAACCACCTACGATCTGCTCTATGAAATCCGGTTGGCGTTGGGAATGCCGCCAGTCTATCGAGAATCGACAAAAGACAAAATCAAGTGGGGTTACAGCCTGGAACGGATGAGCCGGAGTAATTTTGGTTTGGGTAAATGCAATTTGCCCTATGGAACAGTGCGACAAACTTGGTTGGCTGGCGATCGCATTTCGGTGATTCGTTACGCTCTGCGGGATGTCTATTTGACGTTGAAACTGTGGGAAAACCGCGATCGCCTCATCGATCCCAACACCGGAAAACCCTTCGCCTGCCGCCCCCTCCGAGACGCGATCGCACTCTCCGCAGAATTGGCGTGGTTCGCCCCAGTCTGAGGTCGCCAGCCCGAGTCTGGCAGCCTCGGGTTTTCATGAGAGAGGCTCCGATCTCATCTCCCCGGCGTCGAACCCTGCGCGTCACCTCATCCCCCGCCGCAGGGGCGTTCCAGGCATTTCAGTGGCTTCGGTATTCGATCAGACAAGTTTACAAAACTTTACAAATTTTTAATATGTTGATACATTGACAAAGCGATGGCACTCAAGCCAAGTCGCTCACACCTTCGGAGAGGACAGGCAGATTCCTCCGTGCCAGTCTGAAGGTTCAAACAATCAACCTCACGCTATTAACAGTCATGGTTCAAACAACGTCCGATCCCAAGCTATCGACTGGGCATCCTCAACGCTCCTCGTCAGAAACCGATCAAATCATCCAATTTCACCATCCCGAGCAGTACCGCACCTCCGAGTGGTACACCGGTTCCGGAGAAATTGCGGCGAGCGGCGACAATCGCTCCTTTGAAGTCACCGCCACCTACACCCTGACGGCAGAAGTCAAACTGGTGGACGGCGTTTTCGAGCCTTCCAATCCCACCCTCGCCGAAATCTACAGCCCTCGCGGGCGTTGCGTGGCGATCGTCGATCGCAGCGTGGATGAGCTCTACGGAGACGCTTTGCGGCGTTACTTCGAGTCTCACGAAATCCCGCTGCAACTGTTAGCCTGTCGCGCCTGGGAATCCGACAAAACCCCCGAAACCGTCCACAACCTGCTGAAATTCTTGGGCAAAGACGGCTGCGACGTCTCCCGCAACGAACCCGTCCTCGTCGTCGGCGGCGGTGTCCTCAGCGACGTCGCCGGGCTCGCCTGCGCCCTCCAGCATCGGCGCACGCCCTATATCATGGTGGGCACCACCATCGTCGCCGCCATCGACGCCGGCCCGTCTCCCCGCACCTGCACCAACGGCGCCCAATTCAAAAACAGCATCGGAGTCTACCACCCGCCGGTATTGACGCTCGTCGATCGCAACTTCTTCCGCACCCTAGCCACCGGCCACATCCGCAACGGCATGGCGGAAATCATCAAAATGGCCGTCACCGACGATCCGATTCTGTTCGAGTTGATGGAGCGCCACGGTGTCCGCCTGCTCGAAACCCACTTCGCCACCCTTGGCGGCGATGAAGAACTGAATGCGATCGCCGATGAAGTCATCTATCGGGCTCTATTCTCCTACATGAAACACGAGGGGACGAATATGTTCGAGACGTACCAAGATCGTCCCCACGCCTACGGCCACACCTGGAGCCCCCGCTTTGAACCCGCCGCCAAACTGATGCACGGGCACTCCGTCGCCATCGGCATGGCCTTCGGCGCCAGTCTCGCCGTGGAACTGAACTGGCTCGAACCGGCCGAACGCGATCGCATCATCAATTTGTGCCGAGCGATCGGTTTGTCCGTCTACCACCCCATCCTCGAAGATATCGACCTGATGCTCGAGGGTCAAAAAAATATGCGTCGCAAGCGGGGCGAAGGCGGACTGTGGGCGCCCCTTCCCACCGGCATCGGCTCCTGTGACTACGCCCAAGAAGTCTCGTCGGGGATGCTGGAAGTCGCCGTGGAACACCACAAGCAGCTTTGCGCCGCCCTGCCGGACGGCGGACGCGGCCAAGAAATGTACCTCAGCGATCTCGGTCTGGAATAGGAGAATAGGCAATGACTCAGCAACTCGAAACACCGAAAGCGGCCAGACCCGTCACCCCCTTGGGAATTCTGGTCGAACGGTTGGAAGCGATCGTCGAAAAAGCCGGAGCCGCGGCGGTTCCCGCCGATCTGATGGCGGAGTTGGAACAGGCGCGGGCCCTCGCCGCCGGTATCGACCCCTACCTGGAAGAATGCGCCACCCCGGACTCCCCGGCCTTGGCGACCCTGGCCCGAAAAACGGCCGCAGAGGACTGGAGCCGGCGCTTCTCCGACGGCGAAACCGTCCGCCAGTTGGAGCAGGAAATGCTCTCCGGCCACATCGAGGGACAAACCCTGAAGTTGTTCGTGTACATGACCCGGGCCCGGCGCGTCCTGGAAGTCGGGATGTTCACCGGATATTCGGCCCTGGCGATGGCGGAAGCTCTGCCGGACGATGGCCGCGTCGTCGCCTGCGAGGTGGATCCGTATGTGGCCGATTTTGCCCGCGCCTGCTTCGACGAGTCCCCCCACGGCGGCAAAATTCGTGTGGAAGTGGCTCCGGCGTTGGAGACATTGCAAAAACTGGCCGACGCCGGGGAAAGCTTCGATTTGGTGTTTATCGATGCCGATAAGAAGGAATATGTGGATTATTTCAAACTGCTGCTCGATGGCGAATTGTTGATTCCCGGCGGTTTTATCTGCGTGGATAATACTTTGTTGCAGGGACAGCCCTATTTGCCCCCCGAACAGCGGACGCCCAACGGAGAAGCGATCGCCCAATTTAATCGTTTTGTCACCGAAGATCCGCGAGTGGAGCAAGTGCTTCTCCCCCTGCGAGACGGCTTGACGATTATTCGGCGCAAATAGTTGACATTGTAAGGGCGCAAGGCTTGCGCCCTCTACGGCTGTTGGAAATGATGGGTCAAAATTCGCTCCGCCGAAAGCCCCCAGAATTGGGCACGGCTGTTTCATTTTCCCCCGAAAAATGGCTGGGGGAGCCGGCAATTCATAATTAATAGATTAATTATGAATGATTAATTGACTTTGGTTTTCCTCGTCCCCCTCGACAATTTCTAACTGAGAATGAAACAGCCCTGCCAGAATTGGGAGCCTCGAGGGCGAGATTGTTGAAACATGATTTCCGGCTGCTATATTCTCGACGCGCACCGCTATTATCTATCCCAGAGAAACATGAAAAATGATGAAACTTTCTGCCCTATTTAAAAACGTGGGAACCCTGTTCCTGCTCGGGTTAGCTTTCCCGTTTAACTTGGCGATCGTGGTTGTGGCGCTCCTGCGAAATTGGATCATTTTCCCTTTCCAAAAACGGGCGATCGCCGACCATCCCAAAAATATTTTAATCACGGGGGGGAAAATGACCAAAGCCCTCCAACTCGCCCGTTCCTTTCACGCTGCCGGCCACAGTGTTATTTTAGTTGAAACCCATAAATATTGGCTTTCCGGTCATCGATTTTCTAATGCGGTCAAAAAATTCTACACCGTTCCCGCCCCGGAAAAAGATGGGGAAGAATATTCGCGATCGCTATTGGAAATTGTCAAAAAAGAACAGATCAATGCCTTCATTCCCGTGTCCAGTCCTGTCGCCAGTTATTATGATGCGATCGCCGGTGAATTGATGTCGCCCCACTGCCAAGTCATCCACTTTTCGCCGGGAATTACAAAGCTCCTCGACGATAAGTTTGAACTGTGCGAAAAAGCCCGCGCTTTGGGACTCTCCGCCCCCAAATCTTTTTCGATCACCGACCCGCAACAAATCCTCGATTTCGACTTCAAATCCGACGGTAGCCAATACCTGTTAAAAAGTATCCGCTACGACTCGGTTTCTCGCCTAGATATGACGAGACTTCCCTTCGACGGCATGGAAGAGTATATCAAAACCCTGCCCATCAGTCCCGAGAATCCCTGGACGATGCAACAGTTCATCACAGGCCAGGAATATTGCACCCACAGCACCGTCATAAACGGCAAAATTCGGCTGCATTGCTGCTCGGAATCTTCCCCATTTCAGGTGAATTACAAACACATAGAAAAGCCGGAAATTTCCGCCTGGGTCGAGCAATTTGTCAAAGCTTTAAACTTGACCGGACAAATTTCCTTTGACTTCATTCAAACCGCCGACGGAACCGTTTATCCCATCGAGTGCAATCCCCGCACCCATTCCGCCATCACCATGTTTTACAACCATCCGGGGCTGGCTGACGCCTATCTCAAAGATGCCGAAAATGAGAACGAAGAAGCGATCGCACCTCTTCCAAATAGCAAACCGACCTATTGGATTTATCACGAACTTTGGCGGCTGACGGAAGTGCGATCGATCTCGGATTTAAAAGCCAGACTGGGCATCATTTTCGAGGGAACCGATGCCCTCCTGCGACCGGAAGATCCCCTGCCATTTTTGACCGTTCCTCACGGGCAAATCACCCTGCTGCTTCTCGATAACCTGCGGAAACTGAAAGGCTGGGTTAGAATCGATTTCAATATCGGCAAATTGGTTGAAATAGGCGGCGATTGATCCGGAATTATTGCTCGTATTAAATCCTGTTTAATGCCCGAAAAATAACCAGTCGAATGTCCGAACCGATCGCGAATGAATTCCTCTGTCGGGACGATCTGCGAATCGCCCCAAGGGCGCAAGCCTTGTGCCCCTACCAGCAAAAATTATCTCAAGATAACCGGATCTGATATAATATCAAGTCCGTTTGAATACTTACACAATCATTCGAGAACAGGCAACAGGCAACAGGCAAAAGGCAAAAGTTTTAAGCGACCTCAGAAGATAGCGAAACCCAGGAATCATAACTGTTTGAGCGGACATGATATAACTCCCCCTTACCAAACTCTCCCATAATCTCTCCGTGTCCTCCGTGCCTCTGTGGTTAAAATTTATCCCCAGAATCCACCGATTTTAAAAAGGTCAAATTTTATCGTTTTTAATTAATTGTCAAACCCAGGAGATTACTGATGTCAACCCTTCGCATCCTCCAACTGGTCGGATCAGCCGAAAGTGAATTTTACTGCGATCTGTCCCGCCTCTATGCCAAAGACTGTATGGCGGCCTTGGCAGACTCGAATCGCTACGAATTTTACACAGCTTACATCACCCCCGATCGCCTGTGGAGATTTCCCCATTCTCTGAGTCGGGAAGATATCGCCACCGCCCCACCCGTGCCCCTGTCGGAGGCGATCGCATTGATCACCGCCAAAAATATCGACCTGGTACTTCCCCAAATGTTTTGTCTGCCGGGAATGACCCAATATCGGGCTCTATTTGACCTGTTAAATATTCCCTACATCGGCAATCCTCCCGACGTCATGGCGATGGCGGCCCACAAAGCAAAAGCAAAGGCGATCGTCGCCACGGCGGGTGTCGGCGTCCCCGGCGGAGAGCTCCTGCGTCCGGGAGACAAACCGACAATCAAACCCCCCGTCGTCATCAAACCCGCCGACTCCGACAATTCCCTCGGCGTGACGTTAGTCAAAGAGGGAGAAAGTTACGATATCGCCCTCAAAACCGCTTTTGAATATGCCGATGAAGTGTTGGTGGAAGAGTACATCGAACTGGGTCGGGAAGTCCGCTGCGGTATCATCGTCAAAGACGGCGAGTTGCTCGGTTTACCCCTGGAAGAATACCAGGTTAATTCTCAGGATCACCCGATTCGCAACTCTGCCGACAAGCTGAAAACAACCGAAGAGGGTGACTTGTATCTGACAGCGAAAGATAATATAAAAGCCTGGATTGTCGATCCGAAAGATCCGGCGACTGAGACGGTTCAAGCCGCCGCCAAAATCTGCCATCGAGCCTTGGGTTGTCGCCACTACAGTCTGTTCGATTTCCGCATCGACCCCCAAGGACAGCCTTGGTTTTTAGAGGCGGGTCTGTACTGTTCTTTTTCGCCCAAAAGTGTGATTCCGTCGATGGCAAAAGCGGCCGGTTTTTCCCTCGATGAGGTCTTGATGATGGCGATGGAAGAAACCGTCGGTTTAGTTCCCCTGTAAATTCAGGTCGAACCGCGATCGCCCCATCAGTTCCCACACCGGAAAACGGTTTGGTTATCAAAAGCGATCGCGGAACCTTCGTCGGAACATCTCAAAATTGGCAATGGTCAGAGCGATCGCCGGTTTCAGGTATCGATACCCTTCCCAAAACTTCCCAATGATGGACACTTCGGCTGTGCCGATCGCTATAAAACGCACAAAAAAAAGCTCACGGGATAGAAGCCCGTGAACCCAAAGAGCGATTCGTTAGAAGGGAGAAGAGATAGCCTAGGCAACGGCGCTGACGGCA
The DNA here is from genome assembly GCF_055795065.1 of Lyngbya sp. CCY1209. Taxonomy (NCBI): domain Bacteria; kingdom Bacillati; phylum Cyanobacteriota; class Cyanophyceae; order Oscillatoriales; family Microcoleaceae; genus Lyngbya; species Lyngbya sp. CCY1209. Next base: position 1,907 of record NZ_JAYFER010000218.1, on the reverse strand, counting down.
CTCACCGGATAACCGACTGCCTTCCAAGCGGCCAGACCGCCCGTCAGTTCGGACACTCTTTGGAATCCGGCTTCGCGCAGTTTGGTCGCGGCTTCGGCGGTTTCTTCATCTGTGTCGCCGTAGACGTAAATATCCCGTTCGGGTTCCAAACTCTCCATCGCGCGTCCGGGCAGGGTGGACATCGGCATGGGGATGGCTCCCTGGATGTGACCCATATTGTAACTCTCGCGATCGCGGGCATCGACGATCGTCAGCGCGGGTTCGCCCCAGTCCAGGCGCGTCTTGAGGTCGCCGGCCTTGGATTGGGGTTTAAAGGATTTGGTTTGGGGTGTGGGAATGATTGAAAAAAGCATATGAGATGAGTTCTGTTTTGTGACTGCCACTCAAAATGTAACAAAATATTTCAGAAATTGCAAAGATTTATGTCGAAAGGTTGATTTTTTTATGGCAATGTGATTTTTATTCGACCGCAGAAAAAGATACCCGCGCCGTCCGGCGATCGGCAAATCGTTGAAGACTTTATTAAAGTTGACAGTTCGGGGGTGTTCGATCCGGTATCCGATGGGAGATAACAGAAGAGGGCTGCTTCTGTTTTGATGCCACCCCTCCTCAGATTTGCCGCATTCATCGGAACCTATGACCAATACGATCCGCGACAGCGCACCTATGGCCCCCGTCCCCTTCGTTGACCTGTCCCTGCAATACCAGGAACTCAACGCCGAAATCGAAGAAGCCATCCACGATGTAATTGGGCGGGGGGATTTCATCCTCGGCAAAGCCCTGCGAGAATTTGAAGCCGCCTTCGCCTCAGCCTGCGGCGCGGAATACGGCATCGGCGTCGCCTCCGGAACCGCCGCGATCGCGATCGGCCTGCAGGCCTGCGGCGTGGAGCCCGGGGATGAAGTCCTCGTCCCCGCCAACACCTTCATCGCCACCCTCATCGGCATCATGCAAGCCCGGGCCGTCCCCGTCCTGGTGGACTGCGACCCCAGCACCGCTCTAATCGATATTGCCGCCGCCGAGCGGGCCGTCACCCCCAAAACCCGGGCCATCCTCCCCGTCCACCTCTACGGCCAGATGGTCGCCCCCGGCCAGCTCCTCGATCTGGCCCTCACCCACAACCTGACCGTGTTTGAAGATGCGGCCCAGGCCCACCTCGCCCGCCGGGAAAATTACCGGGCCGGTTCCGTCGGCCGCGCCGCCGCCTTCAGCTTCTACCCCAGCAAAAACCTCGGTGCCTTCGGCAGTGGCGGCATGGTCGTCACCCGGGATGAGGCCGTCGCCCAACAGTGCCGCATCCTCCGCAACTACGGTGCCCCCGAAAAATACGTCCACACCGAATTCGGCACCAACAGCCGCCTCGACACCATCCAGGCGGCGGTTTTGAACGTCAAACTGCCCCATTTGGAATCCTGGAACCGCGATCGCAACTCCGCGGCCGAACAGTACGACACCCAACTGCTGCTGTTGCGCGATCGCGGCATCGTCCCCATGTTCAACCACTGCGAAGACGGCCACGTTTATCACCTCTACGTCATCCGCGTTACCGAAGAGAGTCCCCTCAGCCGGGACGACCTGCAACACAAGCTCGGCGAACTCGGCATCCAAACGGGGATTCACTATCCCATCCCCTGCCACCTGCAACCGGGATACAAAGATCTGGGCTACAAAGCCGGCGACTTCCCCCACACCGAAACCCTCAGCGGGCAAATTCTGTCCCTGCCCATGTTCCCCGGCATCACCAATTCCCAGGTCAATCAGGTCGTCGAGGGGATTTATACCGCCCTCGGCGTCAAGCGGGAATAGAGGGTTTGGGGAGGCGGGGGGGCAGGGAGGCAGGGGAGGCAGAGGAGGCAGAGGAGGCAGAGGAGGCAGGGGAGGCAGGGGAGGCAGAGGAGGCAGAGGAG
>NZ_JAYFER010000217.1:0-18623 GCF_055795065.1 Lyngbya sp. CCY1209 | reverse complement strand
TGGTGGGTTACGGCGCGGATGAAAAGTTGTGGGTTTTTCCGAAAAATTACGGCCGCGCCTAACCCACCCTACTGGACTACTGTACTGCTGTCCGTTCCCACCTCAGATTGCCAAGAAACCGGGTTTCTATCAGAGTGTTTCTGTCCTCACCGAATTGTTTCCTAGAAACCCGGTTTCTACTTCTCACCGATATCTCTCAGAAACCCATTGCTACCTCTCACAGGCAGGATGCCTGTGCTACACCGATCGCACCACCTTGACAAACGCCGTCCCCCGAACCGCTAGAATGGTATATCAGTCCTTGTCAGATCCCGAGCCACCTATGACCTTTTCCGCTGTCGTTCGGGCGTTGGGGCGATCGCCTCTGACGGCCGAGTTGCTGACCAAACTGAACAAACAGCAATCCCTGTACCTGAACGGCGTCCCCCGCCTCCCCAAAGGACTGGTCGCCTCGGCGTTGGCTCAGGAAGCCCGGTTGAGCCTGTTGGTGGTGACGGCAACCCTGGAAGAGGCCGGCCGCTGGGGAGCCCAGTTGGAGACGATGGGATGGCAGGCCGTCCACTTTTACCCCACCTCCGAGGCGTCCCCCTACGAACCCGCCTACTCCGAGGAGATGACCTGGGGAAAAATGCAGGTTTTGGCTGACCTGGTGGAACGCCGCGGGGGAGATGCCGCCCCCGTCGCGGTGGTGGCCACGGAGCGATCGCTGCAGCCCCATCTCCCCCCCGTGGAGCATTTCCGCCCCTACTGCCTCACCCTGACGCCGGGGTTGTCCTGGAACTCCAAAACCATCGACGAGAAATTCGCCCGGTTGGGATACGAACGGGTGGCCCTGGTGGAAACTGAGGGCCAGTGGAGTCGCCGGGGGGACATCGTGGATGTCTTCCCCGTGGCGTCGGAATTGCCCGTCCGCCTGGAGTGGTTCGGGGACGAACTCGAACGCCTGCGGGAATTCGATCCCGTCACCCAGCGATCGCTCGATCGCATCGAGAGCCTCACCCTCACCCCCACCAATTTCGACCCCATCATCGAGGCGAATTTAACCCTATCCGAAGAAACCTTAGAAACCCTCAAAAGCGATCGCATTTCCGACCAACTCACCCAGGCCGGCATTTCCCACCTATTAGGGTTAGCTTTTGAAAATCCCGCCTCCCTTTTGGATTATTTGCCGGAATTGACTTTAGTCGCTATCGACGAACCCGATCAATGTGCGGGACACGGCGATCGCTGGTTCGAGCACATCCACGAACAGTGGCAAAGTGGACAAAGCCGGTGGCCCCTGGGGGACGGACTCGACCTACACCTACCCCAACTCCACCGTCCATTCTCCGAGTCCTTGGCGGCCCTGGAACGCCGCTTCGATCGCCTTTACCTCAGCGAACTCGCCGACTACAAATCCCCCACCGTCCCGGCCGATTCTGCGTCGCTGAACCTTGCCAGCCGCCCCCTCCCCGTCACCCCCCACCAGTTCGGGAAACTGGCCGACCTGATCCGCGAAGAACGCAAACGCCAGTTCACCATTTTTCTGATATCCGCCCAACCCAGCCGCTCCGTCGCCCTATTATCAGAACACGACTGCCCCTCCAAATTCGTCCCCAACCCGCGAGATTACCCGGCGATCGAATCCCTGAGCCGCAACACCCCCGTCGCCCTCAAATACACCGGGCTCGCCGAACTCGAAGGCTTCGTCCTGCCGACATTCCGGTTGGCGATCGTCACCGATCACGAATTTTTCGGCCAACACGCCCTCGCCACCCCCAGCTACATCCGCAAACGTCGCCGCGCGGCATCCAAACAGGTCGATCCCAACAAGCTGCAACCGGGAGATTACGTCGTCCACCGGCAGCACGGCATCGGCAAATTTGTGAAACTCGAAAGCCTCACCATCAACCAAGAAACCCGGGATTATCTCGTTTTACAATACGCCGACGGCACCCTGCGAGTCGCCGCCGACCAGGTGGGTACGTTATCGCGATTTCGCAGTACCGGCGGCAAGGTTCCCCGCCTCAATAAATTAACTGGAAAAACCTGGGATAAAACAAGGGAAAGAGTCCGGAAATCTATTAAGAAATTGGCGGTGGATTTGCTGAAACTGTACGCCCAGCGATCGCAGCAGACCGGATTCAGCTACCCCCCCGATATGCCCTGGCAGCAGGAAATGGAAGATTCTTTTCCCTACAAACCCACGCCGGACCAGTTGAAGTGCACCCAGGATGTGAAACGGGACATGGAGAGCGATCGGCCGATGGATCGTCTCGTTTGTGGTGATGTGGGATTCGGGAAAACCGAAGTCGCAATCCGGGCAATTTTTAAAGCCGTCACCGCTGGAAAACAGGTGGCATTTCTCGCCCCGACGACCATCCTCACCCAGCAACATTACCACACCTTAAAAGAGCGCTTCGCCCCCTACCCCATCGAAATCGGACTCCTCAACCGCTTCCGTTCTGCGTCGGAACGGAAAGACATTCAACAACGACTGGCAACCGGGGAAATTGATATCATCGTCGGGACCCATTCTCTCCTCGGAAAAACTGTCCAATTCAAAAATTTGGGATTATTGGTCGTTGATGAAGAACAGCGTTTTGGAGTAAATCAAAAAGAGAAAATTAAGGCGTTAAAAACTCATTTAGATGTGTTAACATTGACTGCGACACCCATTCCCAGAACGCTATATATGGCACTTTCGGGAATTAGGGAAATGAGCTTAATTACGACTCCGCCACCCTCCCGCCGTCCCATCCAAACCCATTTATCTCCCTACAATCCCGAAACCATCCGCACGGCTATTCGTCAGGAGTTAGATCGGGGGGGGCAGGTGTTTTATGTGGTGCCCCGCATCGAGGGAATCGAGGAGAAATCGGCCCTAATTCGGGAGATGGTTCCGAGTGCGAGATTGGCGATCGCCCACGGACAGATGGACGCCGGAGAATTGGAGTCAATTATGCTGACATTCGGCGCCGGGGAAGCGGATATATTAGTTTGTACCACAATTATCGAATCGGGACTGGATATTCCGAGGGTGAATACGATTTTAATTGAAGATGCCCAAAAGTTCGGTTTAGCACAATTGTACCAACTGCGGGGCCGCGTCGGACGGGCGGGGGTACAGGCCCACGCATGGCTATTTTACCCCATCGGGGCGGACGGGAGGGCGGCTTTGACGGAGGATGCCAGAAAGCGGCTGCGGGCTCTGCAGGAGTTCACCCAGTTGGGTTCGGGTTATCAGTTGGCGATGCGGGATTTGGAAATTCGCGGGGCGGGTGATATCCTGGGGGCGCAGCAGTCGGGTCAGATGGAGGCGATCGGTTTCGATCTGTATACCGAAATGCTGGAAGAGGCGATCCGGGAGGTTCGCGGACAGGAGATTCCCCAGGTGGACGACACCCAAATCGACCTGCGGTTGACGGCGTTTATCCCTTCTGATTATATCCCCGATTTGGATCAGAAAATGAGCGCCTATCGATCGGTGGCGTCCTGTCACGATCGCGAAGAATTGAGTCGGATCGAGGAAGATTGGGGCGATCGCTACGGCCCAATTCCTACCCCCGCCAAGCAGTTAATTCGGGTGATGGAGTTGAAACAGATCGCCAAAAAGTTGGGCTTTTCTCGTATCAAACCGGAGGGCGATCGCGATATCGCTTTGGAGACGCCGATGGAGGAACCGGCATGGAAGTTATTGGAACAAAATTTACCGGAACATTTGCGATCGCGCTTCGTGTACGGCCGGGGTAAAGTGAGAGTGCGCGGCTTGGGTATTTCGACGGCGGCAAGACAGCTCGAATCTTTAATTGAATGGCTGGATACAATGCAGGGTGCCCTGGAGGAGGTTCAGGTTTAGCAGAAATGAGTTTGCTTAAATCGTCAGAAAGTGCTGTACAAAATCCTCGGGCGTGAAACAGGGAAAGTCGGCAATGGTTTGAATTAATTTTCGATTGGCCGAAACAAAACAGTCGGCTTGTCCGTACTTTGCCGTCAGGTAAATAAAAATATCTTCGGTTGGGATTAACTGATCGGTCAAAATTTGCTCTGCTTCTGCTTTTAAGTCCTCAGTTTCGGGGACAAACAAGCAGTTGAGGTTCTGCCAAATTTGATCGACGATTTTCGCCCCCCAGTCTTTATTCTGAATTCTCTTGCAGACTCGTAAAATTTGCTCGATCAGTTCTTGGGATATAATAACTTGAATGGAAGACCGTCGTTGAGCATCATAAAATCCCAATTTTCTGAGAATTGCTTCTTCATTGGAACGGGGATTTAATTGAGCCAGAATATAAACATTTGTATCTAAAAAGATTCGCTGCATTACCGCCGTTCTCGAAACATTTCTTGCTTGACATCTCGGATGAGTTCCAAAACTTGTTCGCGAGTTTCGATGCCCGCTTCTTTAAACCCGGCTTGCATTTCCGCCCTCACTCGGTCAAAATCAGCTTCTTCGTGCGGTTCTTTAAAAAGAATCACAACTTCAACCTCCCGCTCATCTTGCGGGAGGTCATCAATGGCTTTATTGAGAAACAATTCTCCGTTTTTTAGGGTCGCTTTTGTTTGGATTATTTTCATAGTTTTAACTGAATTAAAGTTAAATTATTTAAAGTGATTCTCTTTAAAATTTATGACTTTTGGGCTGAATCCCCTAGATCGTCGAGAAGACATTTATCATTCTATCATATTTTTGGAATAACTGCAAGGCGAAGCGAACGCAAAATAATTCATCAAGAAAATCAAAATTGGCTTCAATATTGCTACAATTTTTATATTGAATTGCGACCGTCGCCAATAATGGAAATTTAACAGTATCTTATTCGGATTATATACCCATGTCTAATTTGCCCAAAGAATACACCGTTAACTTGGAAGAAACCGGCGAATTAATGATTCCCGAACCGGTGCGACAACTCAAACTTTTCTATATTTGGTTCGATGGTTTTCTTTTTGACTGATATTATTCCCGTGGACGAACATATTGACTCACAACTGATTCAGGATATTTTCCGCGATCGCTTTTGCCATCAACGGCGGGACGGCATTGCCAATTTGATTGTACTGGCAGAGGTGCTTTCGTAATTGTGGCAATGTCACCTTGCGCGATCGCGGCATTCGGATGATTAAACTGAAATGTCTCGCCAGCCCAGCGATCGCTTTCGATCGCACCAACTATCTCGGCACCGGCCCACTGAAAACCCAAACTAAATCCACCCGCACCCGAAAATAGATCTAACACGGAATAACTCATCTTTTATTGTTATTTATGACGACTCTATATTTTATCAAAATATCAATCAAAATTCAATCTTTTTTACAATTGATTTCGTGTCCGTTGAATAAATGTCGAATATCAAATTCTCGTCCCCTTCCCTGTTCTTCGCTGATAAAATACTCTCCCCGATCGCTCATGGCTTGGGCGAGGGGTTCTAGATTCGTCCGAGAACAAAGGATTTGAATGGCTTCCAATATCGATGTTTTGCCACTGTTATTCGTACCGACCAGCAAATTCAATCGGCCCAATTTCTTTAATTCAAATGTGCGAAAGCAGCGAAAACCTTCGATTTTGACTGTTTCTAGCATAAGGTGTCACTCCAATCAGATGCGATCGCTCTCAAAAGCCGCCAAATCCTGATATGTCCTCAACCCTCAGAACCGGGCGTTTCATTTTCCGTCGCATCCGGCAAAGTGTCCCGCCGTGGTAAGATAATATGTTGGCTTGGTTAGACTGAAATATCCCACTTCTCGGCTGTAGGGGTGGGTTTTGCCATTCGGCGATCCGAATCTCCGTCTCCGGCATCTGTAGCGTCTACATCAATTTTTAACTTCAATTATGACTGATCCGATTCGCTTTCTCATGTGCTCCCCCGACCACTACGACGTGGACTATGTGATCAACCCGTGGATGGAGGGGAACATTCACAAATCCTCCTCCGATCGCGCCGTCGAACAGTGGCAGAAACTCTACCACGTTATCAAAGATCATGCGATCGTCGATCGCGTCGATCCCCAGAAAGGCTGGCCCGACATGGTTTTCACCGCCAACGCCGGACTGGTGTTGGATAAAACCGTGGTCCTGAGTCGCTTCTACCACAAGGAACGCCAGGGAGAAGAACCCCACTTCAAAGCCTGGTTTGAAAGCCAGGGGTTCACGGTTCACGAACTCCCCAAGGACCTGCCCTTTGAAGGCGCCGGGGATGCCCTATTAGATCGCGAAGGGCGCTATCTGTGGGCGGGATACGGCTTCCGTTCGGAACTCGACTCCCACCCCCTACTGGCGGAATGGCTGGATATCGAAGTGCTCTCCCTGCGGCTGATGGACGATCGCTTCTACCACCTCGACACCTGCTTCTGTCCCCTCACCGGCGGGTATTTGCTGTACTACCCCCCCGCCTTCGACTCCTACTCCAACCGCCTGATCGAAATGCGAATCCCCGAACACAAGCGGATCGCGATCGACGAACCGGATGCGGTCAATTTCGCTTGCAACGCCGTCAACATCAACCAGACGGTGATCATGAACAAAGCCAGCGACAACCTGAAAGCGCGGTTGTCCGAAGTCGGCTTCAACGTCATTGAGACGCCGCTGACGGAATTCCTGAAAGCGGGGGGGGCGGCAAAATGCCTCACCCTGCGGGTAACAGAACCCATCCTCGAAGATCGCCACGCCGCGACTCAACTCGAAAGCCGGACGGTTTGCCTGCAAGGCCACTTATTAGATGCGGGCCTGATCAATCGGGCCTTAGATTTGGTCGTCGAAGGCGGCGGCAGCTTCCAGGTACAGAATTTCAATTTGGGAGAACAACGCCAAAGCACCTCCTCGGCCCAAATTAGAATCTCGGCCCCCTCCCACGAGGTGATGGAAGAGATTATGAGTCAATTAATTGACATCGGGGCGGTATCCCTGGAAGAGGATGTCCAAGATGCCAAACTCGAACTCGTCCACCAGCACGGCGTCAGCCCCGACGATTTCTATGTCACCACCATCTATCCCACCCAAGTGCGGATCGGTGGCGAGTGGGTGAGGGTCCAGAACCAGCGCATGGACGCCGCGATCGCCGTTACCGAGGGACCCGACGGCCCGATCGCCCGCTGCAAGTTGCTGCGAGATCTGGAAGTGGGCGAAAAAGTGGTCGTGGATGTCTTCGGCATCCGTACCGTCCGCAAAACCGAGTCCCGCGAACAGCGCAACAGCCAGGAATTCAGCTTCATGTCGGCGGGGGTTTCCAGCGAACGCCGGGTTGAGTTGATCGTGGAACAGGTGGCCTGGGAAATGCGCCGCATCCGCGATCGGGGTGGTAAAGTTGTGGTAACGGCCGGCCCGGTGGTGATCCATACCGGCGGTTCCCAACACCTCGGACACCTGATCCGCGAGGGCTACATCCAAGCCCTGTTGGGGGGAAATGCGATCGCCGTCCACGATATCGAACAGTCGGTAATGGGCACCTCCCTCGGCGTGGACATGAAACAGGGCGTCGCCGTCAAGGGCGGACACCGCCACCATTTGAAGGTGATCAACGCCATCCGTCGCTGCGGCAGTATCGCCAATGCGGTAGAACAGGGAATCATCACCAGCGGCATCATGTACGAGTGCGTCCGCAATGATGTCCCCTTCTCCCTGGCGGGATCGATCCGGGATGACGGCCCCCTGCCGGACACCGAAATGGACCTGATCAAAGCCCAACAGCACTACAGCGAGTTGATTGCGGGTGCAGATATGATCCTGATGCTGTCCACCATGCTGCATTCCATCGGCGTGGGCAACATGACGCCATCGGGGGTGAAAATGGTCTGCGTGGACATCAACCCCGCCGTGGTGACGAAACTGAGCGATCGCGGTTCGGTGGAGTCCACCGGCGTGGTGACGGACGTGGGGCTGTTCCTCAGCTTGTTGGTGAAACAACTCGACAAGTTGACCAGCCGCTACGAAGCGACCACGACCGCATAAACTCAGTGCAGGGTGCGTTCCCAATCACCCATCATCGCTCAAATCGGGAGGTGAGAGTCGGGAACGCACCCTACAATTGACAAATGTAATCGGAAACGGCTTGTCAATTCCTCTCTGTGTCCTCTGTGTCTCTGTGGTTCTTTTTAAAAGGAGGTTCTTCAGCAAAACCGAGAACCCCAATCCCTCATTTCAACCCCAAATCCACCGCGATCCGATGAGCGCAGGCGAACCCCGAAAACGCCACCGCATTGAGTCCCTGTCCCGGAAACGTGCTGTCTCCGACGCAGTACAAACCCGGAATCGCCGTCCGGTTGAAGGGCATTCCCAACAGTCCCCGCAACTGCCGCCGGGGAATCGGTCCGTAGGTGCCATCTTCCCGGTTGAGAAAGCGGCGGTGCGATCGCGCCGTGCCCACTTCCATATAGTCCAAACCCGCATCTAAACCGGGGAAAATCGTTTCCAGGCGATCGATAATTCGACCAGCCGCCTCTTCTTTCTTTTCCTCATATTCCGATGCCGAAAGATTTTTCCAGTCGTCGATCCAACTGGGGGTAAAGGTGTGGATGATGTGGTATCCTTCCGGCGCTAAATCCGGGTCGAGGAGGGTGGGAATTGACACGAAAATTGTCCCCTCCGGTTCCTCCATTTTCTCCCAATCTTCTAAAACGATGTGGTGGCATTCCGTTCCCGGCGGCAGTACGGACGCCTCCACCCCCAAATGCAGGCTCAAAAAACTGGGGGATTTCTGATAGCGTTTCCGCCATTTCTTCTCCGAGGTTGGCATCATCTCGGCCGGGAGGAGTTTCCCGAAGGTGTCCCAGTGGGTGGCGTTGGAGACGACGCGGCGGGCCTTGTAAACGCTGCCGTCGGTCAGTTCCACCCCCACGGCCCGACCATTTTCGATGACAATCCGTTTGACTCGTGCCTTGTATCGGATCGTGCCCCCGGCTTTTTCCAAGCCGTCCGCCAGTTTTTGGGCGATCTGCCCCACGCCACCCTTCGGGTAGTTGATGCCGCCATAGTGGCGGTCGGAAAACACCATCCCGGCGTTGATCATCGGGGTCAGGTCGGCGGGGACGACGGACCAACAGTAGCACTCGATATCGATGAATTTGAGAAGATCCGGGTCGCTGATGTGGCGTTTGGCGACTTCCCCGACGTTTTGGGGGAGATACTGCACTAACCCCAAACAGGCGCCGGGGTTCTGGAAGAAAACCCGCATCAAATAGCGCGGTTCCTCCAATGAGAGGAGTTCCATCGCGTTGAGACAGTTGAAGACTTGCCAACATTCGTCATAAAACTTACGAATTCCGCCCCGCTCGTGGGGAAATTTTTCGCCCAGTTCTTGCAAAAATTTCTCATAATCTCGGTGGACCCTCACCTCCAGCCCCCCGGGCAGGTGGTAGTGAATCTGCACCGGGTCGGGAATCGTCTCCAACTCGACGTTCACGGCATCCAGGGCGCGGGTGAGCAGGTTGGTGGTGCCTTTGTCACCGAACCCGAAAATCATCGAGGCCCCGACGTCGAATCGGTATCCCTCGCGATCGAAGTAGCCCGAACTACCGCCGGGGATGATGTAGCTTTCGAGCACCAGCACGGCGGCGCCTTTGGCCGCGAGTTGCGTGGCCGTGACCAATCCCCCGATACCGGAACCGATGACGATCGCATCAAAATCTCGGGTCGGCAGGGGCTCGTCGGCGAAGGACTCGGATGGGGTAGAAACAGGCATCGGATCGACTCTCTTCGGTGAATTTCCTGACTTTACAGTTTAACGCTTCCCCAGGTTCCCATGAAGTTCAGAGGCGACAGTTCGATCGCGACCGAGGTGCGATCGCCCCCCCCATAAGAAATGCGGGAACGGTTTCGTTACGAACAACCGCCCCCGTCTGCCGATCCTTTGAGAGGAGAACACTGATAATCACTATAGTGTTGTTAAAAATAATTGTCAATTACTTCGCAACATTTCTTAAAACTCTGCCGGGGGAGGTGGGGGGGTATGATATTTAGGGTGTGGGGTGTAGGGTGTAGGGTGTGGGGGAAGCGGAGGGAGCGGAGGGAGCGGAGGAAGAAATTGCCTCCCCTGCCTCCTCTGCCTCCTCTGCCCCCCTGCCTCCCCTGCTCCCGACTCCCGATTCCCGACTCCCGATTTTTACTGATTTTGCGACGATTTCGATGACCTTGCAACTGCGCGTTTACGTTCCCCCCCATCCCCTGATCAAGCACTGGCTGGCGATCGCCCGCGATGTCTCCACGCCGCCGGCCCTGTTCCGGAGCGCCATGACCGAACTGGGGCGGTGGCTGACTTACGAGGCGACGCGGGAATGGTTTTCCACGGTGGATGCCACGGTGCAGACGCCCCTGACCGAATGTCCGGCAACCTATATTAACCCGGAAGTGCCGATGGTGGTGGTGCCGATCCTGCGGGCGGGGTTGGCCCTGATGGAGGGGATTCAGAGCGTGGTGCCCCTGGCGTCGGTGTACCACCTGGGGATGGTGCGGGACGAGGAAACCCTGGAAGTCAGTTGTTATCTCAACAAACTGCCGGAGACGTTCGACCCCCAAACGCGACTGATTATCAGCGAACCGATGCTGGCGACCGGGGGGACGATCGCGGCGACGATGAAAGAATTGACCCAGCGGGGGATCGATGTCGGCCTGATGCGGATCGTCTCCGTGGTGGCCGCACCCCAAGCGTTGCAGATCCTCAGCGAGACGTATCCCAGCCTGCGGATTTACACGGCGATCATCGACGAGGGCCTCAACGACAGGGGGTTTATCGTGCCGGGGTTGGGGGATGCGGGCGATCGCACGTTCGGCACTTGAAGGCGGGAGTCGGGAGTTGGGAGTCGGGAGTCGGGGGGAGGGAATAAGGTGGGAGTCGGGAGTTGGGAGTCGGGAGTCGGGGGGAGGGGATGGGGAATCGGTAATAGGTAATAGGTAATGGGTAATAGGTGATAGGCAATGAGCAATCGAGAAGGATTTACGAGTGGATTGATCCTGGGGGCGACCCTGGGGGGTCTGGTGGGTGGTGTGTTGGGGGTCGTCCTGTCTTCCCGACAGTCCGGGTCGGGGGAGGGTTCCGGCGAACCGCTCTTGGAGGGTAAGCGGAACCGCAATAAAGAGGATAAGCTGACGCCGGAGAATGTGGAGACGGCCCGGTTGAACCTGGAAGATAAAATCGCCCAACTCAATCAGGCGATCGACGATGTACGTCTGCAACTGGGGGGGATGAACGGCACGATCGCGGCGGAACCCCAGGAGTCCTCACCACAGGAAGAGTCCTGATGCCGGGACATCTCGGCAAAATGTGATACACTGTTGGGAGAATTTTATAAACTAGCAACCAGAATCCGTAATACCTATGAGTTCAACAATGGGGCCACTAGCCTTACTGGCAAACACACTTGCAACATTCTTTCAAATTTATATGGTTCTAATTTTCATTAGAATCCTCCTGAGCTGGTTTCCCAACGTCAATATGTACGAGGGGCCGCTGTCGGTTATCCCCCAATTGACAGACCCCTATCTGAATGTTTTCCGCTCTTTCATTCCTCCCTTGGGCGGTATCGACTTTTCTCCAATTATCGCGATTTTCCTGCTTCAGTTTATCGCCGGAATTATTCCCGCCTTAATTTACAGTCTGGCTTAAAACAATTGGGAAAAGTGGCGCGATCGCACCTTTGGCGAAAGCGAAGAAAATCCGGGGCTTGAAGCCCCTTTTTTTATTTTATACGTTGTTGCGCTTCAGCGCTTTGGGGGGCTCCCATCCCAACAACGGGTTTTAATCTAATAGTGCACCGAGTACAATTCCGAAGAATGCGACAACTCCTAAAAAGGCGAGAATGACGGCGACGGAGAGGGCTTGGGAGGTTCTCGGGGTGTAGAGGTAGTCATCGCGGCGAATTCGTTTGAGTTCCCGGCGGTGGTCGAGGGAGGCGGCGAGTAATGCGATGGTTCCTAAAGCGATGAAAGCCAGACCGAGAAAGCGGGACAGCAGCAGGGGTTCGATGTGATTGTCGCCCGTTCCGGCATCGAGGACGGTGACGACGCGATCGATTCCGAAGCCGAATCCGATCAGGGCCAGACAGGTGCGAATCCAGGCCATCAACGTGCGTTCGGCGGCGGCGCGGTTGCGTTCTTTTGCCAGTTCGTTGTTGAGGTTTGTGGGTCTCGGCGGCGGCTCAAATTCGGTCATCGGATAGATGTTTGGTGGGGGGATACTGTGGATATCATGTAGGAATAAAAAATCAAATATCGGCGTAAATTTTACATTTAAGATCGGATAATAACGGTGATTTATAACCCGGATGAATTCGGTTTTGGGTCGATTTATGCTATCTTAAAATGATAGCTGAAAATTGCCTCAATTTTTGAATCTATCTCCGAAACAAACTGAGTATTCTCACTTATCCAGTTCTTCCGCAACTGAAAGCCGTCCGAAAAGGCGGGCCGGGGAGGATTTCGGCTGGGGCATCTCGTCCGATATCCGAAAAATTGGGAATCCGAGAGCGCCATCCGGCCGACTGAGAGAAAATATGAGTTAGATACGATCCGAAGTATTGATCGATCCTGAGAAGCATCAACTCTGGGAACGAAACGTGCCACCGGCGATTGGTGCGATCCGAGGCCAACACAGGAGATTTGCGAATGACCATCACCCACGACCCCCAAAAGAAAATGAATCCTTTGACGGGATTGACAGCCGCCGAGGTGGAAGTGAGTCGCCAGACCCACGGCGACAACATCCTCACCCCCCCAGAACGCGATCCGGCTTGGCGGCAATTTTTAGAAAAATTTGACGATCCGGTGATCCGGATTTTGATCGTGGCGGCGGTGGTCGCCATCGGTCTGGGAACCGTCGAGGGGGATTATATCGAAGGTTTCGGGATCGTGGCGGCGATCGCCCTGGCCACGACCGTGGCGTTTTTGAACGAATATAAAGCGAACCAGGAATTCGACATCCTCAACCGCATGAACGACGAAGTACCCATCAAGGTGATGCGGGAGGAGAGTTTCACCACCGTGCCCAAAAAAGATCTGGTGGTGGGGGATATCGTCCTGATCGAACTCGGGGACGAAATTCCGGCGGACTGTCGGGTTTTGGAGGCGGTGTCCCTGCGGGTGAACGAGGCGAACCTGACGGGGGAGGCGGAGGCGGTGGAAAAAGTCGCCGTCGGGAAGGGGGAGGAAACGGAAGATGCGGCCTACCCCCCCGATCGCGTCTTGCGGGGGACGGTGGTGACGGACGGACACGGAACCCTGGAAGTGACGGCGGTGGGCGATCGCACGGAAATCGGGCAGACGGCGCGATCGGTGTCCGAGATGACGGAGGTGGAAACCCCCCTGAATCAACAACTCGATCGCCTCAGCCGGCTGATCGGGGTGTTGGGACTGGCGATCGCGGTTTTGATCGACATCGCCTTGGTGCTGCGGGGGGCGATAACCGGACAACTCCCCCTGAGTGCCGGACAGTGGTACATCGTCGGCTTCCTGGCGGTCAGTTTGTTAATCACCCTGACCCGGGTTTGGCTTCCCATCGTCTACGACGGCTTGGAACTGGCAGGGAGGGACGCGGAACCCCCGGAATGGCTGGACAATAACGGCGCGATCGCATGGCTCAAATCCGCCCTCCTAGGCCTGTTAGCCTTCGGGTCGGGTGTCGGACTGGGATACGGGCTCGGCTGGATTCCCGCCAATCCGGGGGACTGGATTCCGGCGCAGGTGGCAGGGGAGTTCCTCACCTACTTCATGATCGCCGTGGCCGTGATCGTGGTGGCCGTCCCGGAAGGACTCGCCCTCAGCGTCACCCTCAGCTTGGCCTACAGCATGAGGAAGATGGCGAAACAAAATAACCTGGTGCGGCGGATGCACGCCTGCGAAACCATCGGCGCCGCAACGGTGATCTGTTCCGACAAAACCGGGACGCTGACGTTGAATCAGATGCGGGTGCGGGAGGTGAACTGCCCCTGTCTGGCCTCCGATCGCCCCGGGGATTTGATCGTCGAAGCGATGGCGGCCAACAGCACGGCCCATTTGGAGCGGCACCCGGGGGAACTTCCGAAGGCGATCGGGAATCCCACGGAGGCGGCCCTGTTGCTGTGGTTGGAAGACCAGCAGATCGACTATATCGAGAAGCGGGAGCGTTTCGTCGTCAGCCACCAACTGGCCTTTACCCCCGATCGCAAATACATGACCACCCTGGGGAGGTCGCCAGGTTGCGATCGCGACATCCTGCACGTCAAGGGCGCCCCGGAAATTTTGCTCTCCCACTGCTATTCCTATTTGAAAGAGGGACAAATTACCCCCCTCGACCCCTCCACCCTGCGATTTATCGCCCAGGAGTTGAAAAACTGCGACGCCGAGGGAATGCGAACCTTGGGGTTTGCCTACGTCCCCGAACCGACCCCCGAGAGCCACACCCTGAAATTGGAAGAACACGAAGATCTCGTCTGGCTGGGTTTTGTGTCCATTGCCGATCCGGTGCGTCCGGAAGTCCCCGAGGCGGTGCGGCAGTGCCAGCGGGCCGGGATCGACATCAAGATGATCACCGGGGACAGTTTGCTGACGGCGGCGCAGATTGCCAGTCAGATCGGCATTATCGACGAAAATGATACCCGGGAGGCTTACATCACCGGCGCCCAACTGCGGAAACTCTCCGACGCCGAGGCCACCGTCGCCCTGAAAAAAGCCCGGGTCATCGGCCGGGCTCGCCCCCAGGACAAGCAGCGGATCGTGCAACTGTTGCAGGCCCAGGGGGAGGTGGTGGCCGTGACGGGGGACGGGACCAACGACGCGGCGGCCCTCAACCAGGCCCAGGTGGGGCTGGCGATGGGGAGCGGGACTTTTGTGGCGAAGGAAGCCAGCGATATTATTTTGTTGGATGACTCCTTCCGCAGCGTTAAACAGGCGGTGTTGTGGGGGCGATCGCTCTATCAGAACATCCAAAAGTTTATCTTGTTTCAACTGACAATTAATGTGGCGGCCTGCGCGATCGCTTTGTTGGGTCCGTTCATCGGCATCAATTTGCCCTTCACGGTGACGCAGTTGTTGTGGGTGAATTTGATCATGGATACGTTTGCGGCGCTGGCTTTGGCGACGGAACCTCCCAACGAACAGGTGATGGAAGTGCCGCCCCGCGATCCGAAAGCGTTCATTATTTCCAAGGAAATGGCGACGGGTATCTTTACCGTCGCGCCTCTGTTTTTGGTTATTTTGGTCGGTTTTCTGTTCTATATTCAACGGGATGGTTTGGTTACGCCCTACGAATTGTCTTTGTTTTTTACCAGTTTCGTGATGTTGCAATTCTGGAATTTGTTCAACGCCAAGTGTTTTGGGGGGACGGATTCGGCCCTGTCTCAGTTGTTCAAAAATCCTAGCTTTGTGGCGATCGCCGGGGCGATTTTGGTCGGCCAAATTCTGATTGTCGAGTTCGGCGGCTCCATTTTCCGCACCGTTCCCCTGTCTTTGACGGATTGGCTGGTGATTATCGGCGCCACCTCCCCGGTGTTGTGGATCGGCGAGATCTGGCGGGGGGTACGGCGGTGGCCGAGGGGCTAAAGCCCAACAACGACAATTTGTTGTTGCGCTGGGGCGCTTCTGAGGTGGCTTAAGCGCAACAACGGGATGGGATTTGACCGCGCACCGCGCTATATAGGCCGGCGGGTTCTTTCCCGGGACTCGGATCGGCGATCGAGATCACCTCGATTCGGTGTATTTTGTCTCCGATGGATCTGCATATTCTCACTCAAAATCGCCCCCAATCTCACCCAAGTTCATCCGAAAAATCACTGAATTTTTCATTCACTCCTGAGATGATTTATACACTGAAAGATGTGACCGCACCTCATCCAGGAGGGAAATATGATCGTGATGACTACATCCACAAAAACCTATATCGGGCCGGATGGAACCTTGGAAGAACTTCCGTTGTCCGCTAAATTTGGGGAGATTGAACTGGGGTTGATTTATCGACTCGCCGAAGCGAAGGGATGGGAACCGGAGCCCCTGGAAAGTCGGGTCGATCGCGCCCTGTCGATGGCGGACAGGCACCAGACCGACCCGAAGGCCCGACGCCTGATCGATTTGGCCCGCCGGGGTCAGATCGATCGCCTCGACGGGGTGGAGTGCTGGACGACTCAAATCGACGAAACCCGGGCGGCGGGGATCTGTCTGGACCCCATCGCCGGGACGTTGGAGGTGATGGTGATTGATGTGGAGTGGTTTACTCCCATTCATCGGGAACGGGTGACGACGTTATCGCGACTGTGCGAACTCGTCTGTTCGGATTGTTCCGACTCGGAATTGGGGTCGAGATCTTGACCGTTTCGATTGAGTTTTTTTGATATCTTTTCTGAGCCTCGGGGCTGAAAACTCACATTTTCTCAATTTCCGACATTTTTACACAGGTTGCGATCGCTCCCTTCAACTTCAACATTCGTCCGCAGGTAATCCCGCACCCAGTCGCAGGCATATTCGAGCTTGTTTAGCGTTTCAATTTTTTCTAAATCCCATAAAATCATCTTCTGATTGTGGGCGCCGGCAACTAAAGAGCGACCGTCGGCGGTAAATGTGACACTGGTCACGATGGCTTCATGTCCGGGCAATACGTTCAGGAACTCGCCGTCTAGATCCCACAATTTCACCGTATTATCCAGGCCGGCCGTCGCGATAATTTGACCGTCCGGGCTGAAGGCGACTCGCGTCAATCCCTTACTCCGAGCTGTGACGGTCTTGATGAAAGTGGCATCGCCACCATCTAATTTCCAGAAGGTCAAAGTATCGTCCCGACTCGCAGAAACCATCAAATTTCCTCGGGGATGAAAAGCCAAGCCCCAGATCGCCCCCCCTCCACGGTCGAGCTCGGCAACGGGCTTACCGTCGGGTTGCCACAATTTCACCGTCCCATCTTCGCTGGCGGAAGCGAGAATTTGACCGTCGGGGCTGAAGGCCAATTTCCAAATCCGCCCGTCGTGGGCCGAAAAACTGTGCAGCAATTCGCCATCCATACTCCACAATTTAATCGTTTTGTCATCTCCGCCAGAAGCAAAAATTTGGCCGTCGGGGCTGACGGCGATCGCAAAAACTGCAGCCTGATGTTCGGTCAATATTTTGAGGGGTCGGGGTCGGACTTTCGCCAGATCGCCCAAATCCCAAATTTCGACCGTGGGTTTATTCGTACCGACGATCGCGGTGGGTTCGTGGGGGGCAAAAGCGACGGAGCGAACCCGCCGCCGTGCACTGTCGATCGCCTGCAAAAACGTCCCGTCGCTCCCCCACAGTCGGAGGTGCGGATCGCCGGCGCTGGCGATCAACTGACCGTCGGGACTCACGGCGATATCCCAAACCGTATCCTCGTGGCCGTAAAGTGGCCTCGAAAACGCTTTGTTGCTTCGCCAAAGTTTGACGGTGCCATCTTCGCTGGCCGAAGCCACCATCAATCCGTCGGCACTCAAGACGACATCCGGAACCAGATGTTTTTTTAAAATCTGGAGTAACGTTCCGTCGGATTGCCAAATGTGGATGACATTATCTTGACCGCCGGTGGCAATATATTGGCCATTTTCGCTGCAATCGACGCCGCTCATGGCTTCTTGTCCCCGAAAAGTTCTGAGCAAAGTTCCATCTAATCGCCACAGTTTCGCCGTCCGATCCGAACTGGCCGACACCAGTAAATTGGTTTTCTGGCAAAACGCGACATCCCAAACCGGCGCTTCATGTCCGGCCAGGGTTTTCAACAGTTGGCCGTCGAGGCTCCAGAGTTTGACGGCGTTATCGACCCCGGCGGAGGCGACGATTTGACCGGTGGCATCGAAGGCGACATTCCAAACGGCCCGTTCGTGTCCTTTTAAAGTGGTTAATAACCGACCATCTTTTCGCCATAACTTGGCGGTGCGATCGCTGCTGGCCGACGCGATCGTTTGGCCGTCGGGACTGAATGCCACTCCCCAAACGGCGGCGTCGTGGGCGGGGATATTTTGCAACAGTTTGCCATCGGTACTCCACAGTTTGACCGTGCCATCCAAACTCCCGGAAACTAAAGACTTTCCATCCGGACTGAAAGTGACCCGAAAAACCGTCGCCGAATGGGGTAGAGTTTCGAGCAATTGGCCGTCAGACCGCCAAATTTTGACGGTTCGATCTTGGCTGGCGGTGGCGATCGACTTTCCATCCGGGCTGATATCGACACCCAAAACGCTACCTTGATGGCCGATCAATTGATTGAACTCGTTGCTTCCATAAATCGCCCGTGTCAGTGCAATTTCCACCTGTTCTTCGATGTTGCGATCGACTCCGCCCAAATCGTTGACCCGGCGTCGGGCTTTGATGGCATCTAACATCGCCTTTAACTGATTGTCGGAGGCCAATAAACCTTGAGAAGAAGAAGCGAGGGCGATAATTTCGCTGATTCTCGCCCGTCGGTATTGCCGGCGGGCAAATAGGCTCATCCCCAAAGCCGCGACAAAGCCGACGGCGAGGACGGCCAAAAGTAACCGCTGCAATTTGGCGACTTTTCGTTCTTGTCGCAGTCGGGCTTCAATTTCTCGGGCGCGTTCGACTTCCACCACTTTTTGTAGCTCTTTTCTGTCCAGTTCCACCGAAGTCGCCAAAAACTGATAGTCCAAATCGCTCAAACTTTTTCCGATCGCCCAAATTTGTGCATCTTTTAAAGCCCGCCCCCGCAACAGCCGCGATTCGTCCG
>NZ_JAYFER010000216.1:2500-5716 GCF_055795065.1 Lyngbya sp. CCY1209 | reverse complement strand
GGGAGTTCCCCGAGACTACGTTCGGCCGGAGCCACCGACGGAACCGGAGCCGAGCCAAGGGCGGGCCTACTTTTTGGAAAAAAAGCGCCGCCACCAACAGCAACTCGACTACCAACGGCAACAAACCCGGGAGTGGCAACAATTTCTCGATGCGATCGGCCACACCTACCCCAACTGGGTGAGAGTCCCACCCCAAGCTGGGACGGAACGCATTTACATACTCATCCCCCGCGAGAGGGAATCGACCCTGATCGAGTGGTGGCATCAACAGCAACAGAATATGAGTGCCTGGGAGCTCAATCTCAGCCCGGCGCTGCCCCCCTACCATTTCTTATAAGTTGTTGGGCTTAGATCCTTCCCGAGTCCCCCACCCTTACCCCCGGATATATATATGCTGCGATCGCCCCCGAGTCCCCGGCCCAACTGACCCCGTCCGACTCGCCCCGTCCCCGGAGTCCCATTTCAGTCTTCCGGGGGGCGTCCACTCCGTGGAAGGAGACATCATCCCCCAAAAGTCAAAAAAAAATTTCGAGGCGAAACCCCTGTTGGGAGGGCGTTGCGGCTGTCGCCCGCAAAAAAAATCAAAAATTTTCCCAAAAAGTGTTGACAATCCCATAGGGTTCGGCTACATTGGTAAATGCGCTCGACGGAGAGGCAACGAACCGGACAGCGCCCGAACCTAGACAAATCAATAGTTTGAAAGCTTAATGACCACCCCGGGTCAACAAAATTAAGAGTCGCTTTCAGCTCGCTGAGAGATGACTCGATTCTAAGCCAGGAGTTCGGAAAAAGCAAGCCGAACTCATCGCTCAAAAGGTGGACTTTCGAGTTCACACCACGGAGAGTTTGATCCTGGCTCAGGATGAACGCTGGCGGTCTGCTTAACACATGCAAGTCGAACGGGCTCTTCGGAGCTAGTGGCGGACGGGTGAGTAACGCGTGAGAATCTGCCTCCAGGACGGGGACAACAGAGGGAAACTTCTGCTAATCCCGGATGAGCCGCAAGGTGAAACGATTAATCGCCTGGAGATGAGCTCGCGTCTGATTAGCTAGTTGGGGGGGTAAAAGCCCACCAAGGCGACGATCAGTAGCTGGTCTGAGAGGACGATCAGCCACACTGGGACTGAGACACGGCCCAGACTCCTACGGGAGGCAGCAGTGGGGAATTTTCCGCAATGGGCGCAAGCCTGACGGAGCAAGACCGCGTGGGGGAGGAAGGCTCTTGGGTTGTAAACCCCTTTTCTCAAGGAAGAAGTTCTGACGGTACTTGAGGAATCAGCCTCGGCTAACTCCGTGCCAGCAGCCGCGGTAATACGGAGGAGGCAAGCGTTATCCGGAATGATTGGGCGTAAAGCGTCCGCAGGTGGCCGTTCAAGTCTGCTGTCAAAACCAGGGGCTCAACTCCTGACCGGCAGTGGAAACTGAACAGCTAGAGTGCGGTAGGGGCAGAGGGAATTCCCGGTGTAGCGGTGAAATGCGTAGAGATCGGGAAGAACACCGGTGGCGAAAGCGCTCTGCTGGGCCGCAACTGACACTCAGGGACGAAAGCTAGGGGAGCGAATGGGATTAGATACCCCAGTAGTCCTAGCCGTAAACGATGGAGACTAGGTGTTGCCTGTATCGACCCGGGCAGTGCCGAAGCTAACGCGTTAAGTCTCCCGCCTGGGGAGTACGCACGCAAGTGTGAAACTCAAAGGAATTGACGGGGGCCCGCACAAGCGGTGGAGTATGTGGTTTAATTCGATGCAACGCGAAGAACCTTACCAGGGCTTGACATGTCCGGAACCCCGGGGAAACTCGGGGGTGCCTTCGGGAGCCGGAACACAGGTGGTGCATGGCTGTCGTCAGCTCGTGTCGTGAGATGTTGGGTTAAGTCCCGCAACGAGCGCAACCCTCGTCCTTAGTTGCCAGCATTAAGTTGGGCACTTTAGGGAGACTGCCGGTGACAAACCGGAGGAAGGTGGGGATGACGTCAAGTCATCATGCCCCTTACGTCCTGGGCGACACACGTACTACAATGGGGAAGACAAAGGGTAGCCAAGACGCGAGTCCGAGCCAATCCCAGAAACTTCTCCTCAGTTCAGATTGCAGGCTGCAACTCGCCTGCATGAAGGAGGAATCGCTAGTAATCGCAGGTCAGCATACTGCGGTGAATCCGTTCCCGGGCCTTGTACACACCGCCCGTCACACCATGGAAGTTAGCCATGCCCGAAGTCATTACTCTAACCGTTCGCGGAGGAGGGTGCCGAAGGCAGGGCTGATGACTGGGGTGAAGTCGTAACAAGGTAGCCGTACCGGAAGGTGTGGCTGGATCACCTCCTTTTTAGGGAGACCCACTTCGAGAATCGCGCTATCACTTAAAGCCGAATCTTGAGGTCATCCTCAGGTCGGACGGGGGACGGTCAAAGAGCTTTCAAACTATGATCGGGTTCGGAACATGGGCTATTAGCTCAGGTGGTTAGAGCGCACCCCTGATAAGGGTGAGGTCCCTGGTTCAAGTCCAGGATGGCCCACCTCAGCCGAGGACTGGGGGTATAGCTCAGTTGGTAGAGCGCTGCCTTTGCACGGCAGAAGTCAGCGGTTCGAGTCCGCTTACCTCCACTCTCCCAATCGTCAATGAGATGAACAGGAGAAACAGTGGAGAGCGTCAACTGCCAAAAAACGAACGGTGCAGCTCCTCAATCGTGGAATTCACTTCCCGAGTCAGGAAGCTGGACATCAGTTCCAGCCAGAACCTTGAAAACTGCATAGAGAAAAGTCATAGGTGTAGGGAAAACGTCGAAAAAGACAGTCCCAAAAAGTAGTGGTCAAGCTACAAAGGGCTAACGGTGGATCCCTAGGCACACAGAGGCGAAGAAGGACGTGGCGACCCACGAAAGGCTTCGGGGAGCTGGAAGCAAGCATTGAGCCGAAGATATCCGAATGGGGCAACCCAACAACGGCTGGCTGAATCCATAGGCCAGTTCGAGCGAACCCGGTGAACTGAAACATCTTAGTAGCCGGAGGAAGAGAAAGCAAAAGCGATTTCCTCAGTAGCGGTGAGCGAACGGGAAACAGCCTAAACCCATCGGTTTACCGGTGGGGGTAGTGGGACGGCCATCAGAGACCGGAACGGCTAAACGAAGCAGTTGAAAACTGCACCAGAGAAGGTGAAAGTCCTGTAGTTGAAAGCCCGAACGGCTCGGCCGCATCCCGAGTAGCACGGAGCCCGTGAAA
>NZ_JAYFER010000215.1:0-5793 GCF_055795065.1 Lyngbya sp. CCY1209 | reverse complement strand
TGCTGGCGGCTAAAGCCGCTTGAGTCGGTTTTCCTCTCCGCGATCAATCACGGAGCTTCCAACCCTCCCAGGAGTTTGACGTGATGCCAGCCAAAGTCGCCGTCAACTCAAGCAGATTTCGCCCCCGATCGCCCGCTCAGAACCAGATGGAGCTGGCTTTACCGGATGTTTTTTTCCGTCGCTTTTCTCCCGGGACAGACCGTGAAAAATTGACCCCCGACAACCGCCGGCGGCGATCGCACGGTGGCGGGTTATCTCGCCCGAAAAATGGCAGGGCATCCCCGTCGGGGTACCGAATCGAAAGCCCCCCGGGACGCGATCGCATCCCGGCGGATGCCGAAGCGAAAAACGGGTTCGCTCTCCGCCCTTCTTCAAACGGCTAAAAACGGCGATCGCACCCCGGGAACGACCGGCCATCACGGCCCATTTTGGCGGTCGCTCCTCCGTTCCCCTTCACCCATCTAAAGAACCGGGAGGACGAGTCAAAATTCCGTTCAACAACCGAGAGGAAAAATAGCCAGATGAATACCCGGAAAAAAACCCAGATCGCGATCGCCTGTCAGGGAGGGGGGAGCCACGCCGCCTTTACCGCCGGAGTCCTGCGGCGATTCCTACAATCCGACGTGGGCGCGCGCTACGAAATCGTCAGCCTCAGTGGCACCTCCGGTGGCGGACTGTGCGCGCTCCTGGCCTGGTACGGACTGCTCAAAAACGGTGAAAGTGAGGCGGTGCCACCCGACCGCGAATTGCTCGACTTTTGGCAGGACAACTCAGCCACCCAACTGTGGGAACAATACCTGA
Organism: Lyngbya sp. CCY1209; assembly: GCF_055795065.1. Classification (NCBI taxonomy): domain Bacteria; kingdom Bacillati; phylum Cyanobacteriota; class Cyanophyceae; order Oscillatoriales; family Microcoleaceae; genus Lyngbya; species Lyngbya sp. CCY1209. The sequence continues at coordinate 4,992 of NZ_JAYFER010000215.1, read as the reverse complement.
ATTACCTCCTCGTCCAATCCTGCCGATTTTACGAAAAAGGCATCATCCCCAGCTACGCCTCGAACCCCTACTTGTGGGGCGGAATGCAACAAATTTGGCAGACCTTGACCCCGCGGCGAGAATATCTCGACCTGAAAAAACTGATCGAAAAGCACATCAATTTTGAACAACTCCCCGACCTAATCCGAACCGCGAGTCCCCGCTTATTTTTAGGTTCGGTGAACGTCCGGTCTGGAGACTCCAAAATCTTCGACTCCCTGCGGGGAGAAATCGAGATCGAAGCCATCCTCGCCTCCGCCGCCATCCCCAACCTCTTCAAAGCCGTCGAAATCGGCGACGCCGCCTACTGGGACGGCCTGTTCGCCGAAAACCCGCCCGTCCTCCCCCTGGCGGACCCCGACCTCATCCCCCCCTCACGCTGGCCCGAGGAACTGTGGGTGATCCGGGTCAACCCCCGCACCTGCGAGGACATCCCCCGGACGCCCCAAGAAATTTCGGAGCGGCGCGACCAACTCTCCGGAAACCTCGCCCTCCATCACAGCCTGCAGTTCATCGAACGCACCAACCGCTGGCTGCGGCAGGGGATTTTAAACGGCGTGCGGGCCGGAATTGCCCCCGTCGAAATTCGCCAACTCGAAATCGACCCGTCCCACCGGTCTGGACTGGATTTCGCCTCCAAATTCGATCGCGACCCGGATCTGATCGAACACCTCCTCAACGCCGGATTCCGCCAGGCCGAAACCTTCCTCGACACCCTCTCCGTCTCCAACCCGGACTTCGCGGCCGCCGCCGAGCCCCGGGTCCCCCAACTCGATCCGGGCGTGCTGTGGCAAATCGGCGGCCCCCCGGGACGGCTCAACTTCCCCCAACCGGGCATCTGGACCCCCGAATATCACTACCGAGTTGGCACCGACCCCGACCCCGTCAACAATCCCAACCTGCCCAAGATCCTCACCGCCCCCGACGCCCAAAAACCGCCCGGGGTGGCATCCACCGACCGCCTCAACATCCACTTCCACCTGAGGCGAGACTACGGCGAGGGCGAGCTCACCCTGTTCTACAACCGCGACGGGGCCGAAGAAGATCGCATCTTCCTCGACGACATCCTCTTGATCCGCATCTGGGGGGCGGGGGACAACCAGACCCGCCAGAGCCAACTGCGACTCGGACCGGTTTCGGCGGGGGAACACACCCTGACCCTGATCGCCGTGGGGGGCAGCGGCGGCCATCGCATCTACGAACTGAAATTGGAAGTCGGCGTCGCCCTCCCCTATCCCGTGGAAGCGGAACCCTGGATGGCCGAAGCGCCCCCCGAAGCGCCCGAACCAGACCGGGAGGCGGCACCCGCCGAACCCCCGCCCCCGGAAACCCCCGCCGTCATCTGCTCCGATCGCCCCTGCGCCACGGGACGGGCCACCGACCGGGTGGATTTGATTGTCGTCATCGACACCGACGCCTCGATGCGCCCGGAAGCCCGGGGACTCAGCGACATCGCCGAAACGGCGATCGCCGACATCCAAAAGGCCGCCCCCTGTGACCTGCGGGTGACGTGGCTGGGCATCGGGGGAACCTGGGCGCGAAGCCGGTTCGACCACACGGTTCGGGATTACCTGATCCGCGAGTGCCGGGTTCCCCCTGCCGAAATTCGCAGCCGTCACCGGGGCGAATTGGCCGGCGGGGATGCCCGGGAAAATGTCGCCCGCACCATTCAAGAACTCTGCGATCGCTTCAACTGGCGGATGGGGGCGACCCGGGGGATTTTCTACGTCGGCGCCCGGCCCCTGGAAGGGGGCGACGGTCGCCCCGACGACGAAGATATCGAAGCGGCCGATATCGCCATTCAAACCGCCAAAGCGGCCGGCGTCGCCGTCCACACCTATTGGGGCACCGACGCAGAGGAAATCGCCGCGGACTACGGCCGTCTGGCGGCGGAAACCGGGGGGCGATCGTTCGCCGAAGGCGATGTCGGAGGGAAATACTATGCCCTGTTGCGGGATGTCATCCTCGCCACCCGCCGGGTCGATCGCCGGGCCGAATTGCCGGAATCCCTGCCGGGATTGGCGTTCCGGGCGAGTCTGCCGCCGGATTCCCAGACCCTCTCCTTGCAGGCGACGAACCAAGAAATCAACGCCGCGATCGCCGATCTGGCGGTGGTGGACGTGGAAGTGACGACGGTGGACGGCGATCGGCAGGGGATCCTCCCCGACGGGGAATCCCTGGTTCTGGGGGATTTGCCCGCCGCCGACGCCGAACCCGCCACCGCGACGGCCGAGTTCGTGCCGGACGAGTCCTGGGACGGGACGGACCTCACCACCGCGCGGTTGTGCTATACCTGCCGGGTGTCGGTGAATTTCCGGGGCCGCGATCGCTTCAAGTTCACAATTTCCGAGGGGGAATAAATCATGACGGACAACAGTACCATGCCCAAGGTGGACCTGGTGGCGATCGTCGATACCCGCACCAGTTTGCGGGCCGACGCCGAGGCCCTCAGCGAAGCCGCCGAAACCGCCATCGCGGCGGCCACCGAAGCGAGTCCCTGCGATTTGCGGGTGACGTGGCTGGGGCTCGAGGGGATCTGGCCCGACACCCGGTTCAGCCGCACCCTCCGCAACTATTTGATGGGCAACTGCGGGGTTTCCGATTCCCAATTGCTGCGGTTGAAGTCGCCCCGCAACACCCGCAACGACCCCGCCCGGGGTGACGGGGCTGAGGCGATCGATTACCTGTGCCGTTATTTTAACTGGCGCGATCGGGCGAATCGGGCGATCTTCTATATGGGCGACGGCGCCCTGGGGGGGGGTGACAGGGGCGGCCCAGTGGACCGGCAACTGTGCGATCGCGCCATCGCGGCGGCTAAATCTGCCGGCGTCGTCGTCCACACCTATTTCGGCGTCACCGACAGCCTTTACCCGGAGGAATTCCAAGCCGATTACGCCCGACTCGCCGAACAAACCGGGGGATTGAGTTATATTGCCCCCCCGGATGACGGCGGGTTTTCGGCGGTGTTGGCGGCGGTGATTCGCGGCAGTCTCAGCACGTCTTATTCCTTGGAAATGACCCGGCCGCTGCCCTGTTTCGAGTTGATTACTCCCCAGTCCCGGTTGGGGACGAATCGAACCTCAACAGTGGCGATCGCGGCGACGAATTGTTACACTAACGTGACGTTTCGGGACGTGACGGTTTATCTGTCGGCGGTGACGGTAGGCGATAGGTACGCGATCGCGGATCGCACGCCGGTGCCGAATTTACCGGGCGAAATCCCCGCGATCGTCTGGGAACCCAACACCCCCATCCACTTCGGCGACTTGCCACCCTTCGACCCGGACGCTTCCCCTTCTCCGGCGGCGACGACCCGGGAAATTCAAGTGGAAACTCGCGGCCATGTCACCGGCGAATTTTGGCTGAATATCGACTACACCTATGCCGCCGAATTCGATTACGAGGGGCAGGTCAATTGTCCGGTGCGGACGGATAGTAATTGAAGAAAAATTGGGCGGGCATTGCCCGCCATGCTGCCACCGAAAGACTCAAAAAACCGGGTTTTGAATTGATATGGCGCCCCGCGCTATATTAACACATCGTCGGTGCGTTCCCACTCATTCATTATCGTTCGAGTCGGTCGGTGACGGCCGGGAACGCACCCGAAAAAACTACTTTTTTGCCGATAAAACCTCCCCCGTCTCCGGGTCGAACAGATGAATTTTTTCGACCGCGATCGCCAGACCGATTTCCTCCCCCAATTTCACCCCGGAATGGGCGGGAATTCTCACCTGCAAACTCTCCTCCGGCGGTTCGGTAAACTTGACCGATAACAGGGTTTCGTGTCCCAATGCTTCGATGCGGTGGACTCGCACTCTCCAATGATCGGCCGAAGGAATAGCCGGGGTGAGATGTTCCGGCCGCACCCCCAAAAGTACCGACCTATCCCCCAATTTAGAAGAGCGATCGCCCGACAAAAATAGGCTAAAATGGGGGTGGAGCAATTCCCCTGTTTTGGAGAGTCGAACCGGCAGAAAATTCATCGGCGGGGAACCGATAAACTCGGCGACGAAACGGTTGGCGGGGAAGTCGTACAAATCCAAAGGGGCGGCGATTTGCTGGATCTGTCCAGCGTTCATCACCGCGATGCGGGTGCCCATCGTCATGGCTTCGGTTTGGTCGTGGGTGACGTAAATTGTCGTCGTGCCCAACTGCCGCTGCAACTCCACAATTTGCGATCGCGTCTCCGTCCGCAACCGGGCGTCCAAATTTGACAGCGGTTCGTCCATCAAAAATACCCGGGGATTGCGGGCCATCGCCCGCCCCAACGCCACCCGCTGCTTCTGTCCCCCGGAGAGTTGTTTGGGGAGGCGGTCCAGGAGCGGTTCGATCTGGAGGATTTGGGCCACCTGCCGCACCCGGCCGGCCACCGATCGCTCCCCCTCCGATTGATACCGCAGAGATTTGGGCAGGTTCCGCGTCGTCGCCACCAACAGGCGATCGCCGATCTTGTCCCGATTTCGGGTTCGCCGCAACCCGAAGGCCAAATTATCGTAAACCGTCAGGTGGGGATAGAGGGCGTAATTTTGGAACACCATCGCCACATCCCGGGCCTTGGGGGGGCGATCGTTCGCCAGGGTGTCCCCGATCCAAATTTTCCCCGCCGTCGGCGTTTCCAACCCCGCGATCAGCCGCAGCAGGGTACTTTTCCCGCACCCGGACGGCCCCACCAACACCATAAATTCCCCGTCGGATACCGTCAAATTAATATTGCGGAGTACCGCGTCGGACGGGGCGTCGGGAGTCGATTTCGCTTTCGGAGACGAAAAGCGTTTGTAGAGATTTTCCAGGACGACTTCAGCCATTGCCCGAACCCCCGCCCTTGATCGCCTGTATGGGCCTGTTCACCGCCACGACTCGCTCCGAAGTCCCCATGGACACCATGCGATCGCCCGTGCCGTCTTTGCCCCACATCGGCACCACATCGGGGATAATGTGGATGATCCGATTTTC
>NZ_JAYFER010000214.1:0-8223 GCF_055795065.1 Lyngbya sp. CCY1209 | reverse complement strand
TTCAAACCCTTATAGAAAAGCCGTTTCAGTTTCCGACTCCCTAATACCGACTGCCGAGGACCGCGCGCAGCGCTATACACGCCGGACGAGTGAGACTTGTCAATCCCTACAACCGACTCCCGTTTCTAGAGCTGGTAACGACACGATCGCCCATCTTTCAACCCAAAAAAAGCCGGAAATATCCGGCTTTAATCCTCTCAATTTTTGAGACTCAAAACATTAAGCCAGTTGCACCAATTTCAGACTGAGATCCCACATTTTTTCGCCCTTTTCATCATCCCGGGCTTGGGGCGAGACTTTCTGGACGAAAGATTCGCGATCTTTTTTCTGGCGATTTCCCCAACTCCAGTAGGCGCCGGACTGGCGGTATTCGGGGTCAATGACCACGGCGGCGACCCGTTCCCCGGCCAATTCCTGGGAGACGTAACCCCCGGTGATGTACTTTTGGAACAGGGGGAACAGTTTCTGGAACAGGGGATAGTGGTTGCGGAACAGGGGGGTATCCGCGACGCATCCCGGGTAGAGGGAGGTGAAGGTGATGCCGGTGGAGTCGTGGTAGCGGCGGTGCAGTTCCCGCATGGTGAGGACGTTGCACACCTTGCTGTCTTTGTAGGCTTTGACGGGTTCAAATTTCTTGCCGTCGATCATGGAAACAGGTTCTTTGAAGCCCTTGGCGAAGCCTTCGAGGTCGCCCAAATCGGGGCGGGGCGGAATTTTCCCGCCGAGTTCGTCGGGGTTGTGGGTGACGGTGCCCAAAATCACCATCCGCTTGTCTTCAGCCGGACTGCGCTTCATGTCCTCCATCATGACGTTGCAGAGGAGAAAATGACCCAAATGGTTGGTGGTCATGGTCAGTTCGTACCCTTCCGGACTCCGCAGGGGTTCCTTGATCAAGGGCATATAAATTGCCGCATTGCAGATCAAAGCCTCCAGCGTCCTGCCCGTCGCCCGGAAGGAGTTGATAAACCGCCGGACGCTGTCGAGGGAACCGAGATCGATATGGAGAACGGTGTGGCTGTCTTCGGGAATTCCCAACTCTTGGGCGGCGGCTTTCGCCTTTTCCAAATTTCGACAAGCCATCACCACGTACCAGCCTCTGTTGGCAAGGGCTTTGGCGGCATACAAGCCGACCCCCGATGAGGCACCCGTGACTATAACTGTTGACTTGTGATCTTGTGCCATGTTTGTTACAATCCCAGCGATCGCCGTCGTTTGGTTGTGAATCCCGCTCCGACGGGGATCGTGGCTATGATTTATCTAGGTGTTCTAAATTGATCAGGATATTTGTAAGGGCGGGGCGATCGCAACTGTTTGTAACAATCTGACATCCTCTTCGACCGGCTTCGATACCGCCTGCCTGGAAGCCATCAAAATCGCGCTTTTTCTAAGGATTGCTATTTTCGGGTTTCCTGTCGGTTCCGAGGTTCCCGGAGTTCGACGCACCGCCGGGCGATCGGGGGGAGGCGGTACAGGGCGGCCGTTCCGGTCGGACGCCGTTCGTCCGCCGTCGGGCGGCGCGATATAATGAGAGCCTTCGTGCGTCATTCCCGATCGCCCGAACATCCCGCCGCGATCCGGACCGCCCTTATTTTTGTCTAAATTCAATGTCTCGATTGAGTGCAACTCGGCTATCCTCTCAAAAACGCCACCAACTGCTCCTCCAGGTCAAACGGGAGGTGAGACAGTACCGGTTGCACCTGCCCCACCGGGCGGTCTTGACGCAGTTGGCTGGGGAAAAGCCCCCGCTGAAAATGCGGCGGTCCTGGGATGTGGAGGTGAAAATCGGCAACCACCCCAGCTTCAAACTCTCGGCGAATACGGGAATTATCGAGGTGTTCGATCGCATCGGGGGGCGGCTGTTGATTTTGGGGGGGGCGGGTTCGGGCAAGACGACGACCCTGGTGGGACTGGCCAAGGTACTCGTCGATCGCGCCCTCAAGGACGAACACGAACCGATGCCGGTCTGGCTGAACTTGTCCGGCTGGCGGGTGGGGTGCGAGGCGATCGAGGATTGGATCGTCGGCCAGATCCAGAAAAAATACGCGATCGCCCCGGACGTGGCCCGCTACTGGATGGAACAGCTCCAGATCCTGCCGTTGCTCGACGGGTTGGACGAAGTGGAGCCGGGGCGGCGGGAAGCGAGCATTCGAGAAATCAACGACCTGTTGGAGGGCAATCTCTCGCCCCTGCACCTGGTCGTCTGCAGCGGCGTGAAAGCCTACCACCGCTGCGAAAACCGCTTCCGGCTCAACGGTGCCATTTTGCTGCGGCCCCTCACCCGCCGGCAAGTCAAAACCTATTTGATCGACGCGAGAAGTCGGGAGCTTTGGAATGATATCAAAAACGACCCGCAACTTTTGAAGTTGGCAAAAAAGCCGCTATTTTTAAGTCTGATGACCCTGGCTTACGAGAATATTTTGATCTCGTCTTGGAAGCATTTGGACACCTTGGACGAACAACGGCAGTATTTGTTGAACGCCTATTTGCGCCACCAAATTTCCGCGACCCGCGATCGCGGCTTGAGCGAGGCGGAAAAAAAGTACACTTCCGAACAATTTCGCCACTGGTTGACGGAGCTGGCGAAGCGGATGCAGCGGGAAGAAACCCAGACCTTCATCCTCGATCGCATCCCGAAAACGTGGCTGCACACCCCGGAGCAAGAGCGGGCCTACCGGCTGGCCGAACGGGCGGTCGGGGGGGTGATCTGGTGGGGGGTCGTGGCGGTCATCGCCCTGGGAGCGATTTCGGGGTCGGTGGGACTGTTGGCGACGGGAATGGTGCTGGGACTGGCGGTCGCCGCCGGCTACGAGTGGCTGTCCCTGGGGTGGGCGATCGAGCGGCTGGCCCTGCGATTCGTCCTCTGGGGGGAGGGGGACGCGCCCTGGAACTACGCCCAGTTTTTGAACGACGCGGCGCGACGGCTGCTGCTGCGAAAAATGGGCGATCGCTACGAGTTCATCCACCGCCTCCTCCAAGAGCATCTCGCCCAAATTTGAAACCCGCCGGGACACGGCGGCAAATTTCCCACTTCGGATAGATTGATCGGGCCGGAAATTGCGGTTTGATCGGAGCCAGGCTAACTGATGACTTTTGAGGGTATAAATCGGGTCGTTCCGACCCCCGACAATCACGTTCGATCGCCAGTCTGGCGTTGGCCTATTGAATCGAGGCGGTTTCAGTTCCCGATTCCCCATTCCCGATTCCCCATTCCCCATTCGTCACACGCGGCGATCGCTCTGGGGCCGTCCCGCTCCGATTTCGAGGTGTCGGGTTTGACCGTAACCCAACCTTAACCCGACTTTTGAGGCTTCCCCCTTGCCAAGATTGCCATAGAATCGGACACTTAATTTTGGGAGATCATCGGCAGTTGAGAGGTAATTTCACGTGAAACAAGTATTAGCTGTGATTCTGGGTGGTGGCGCCGGCACTCGTCTCTACCCCCTGACGAAGATGCGAGCCAAACCCGCCGTTCCCCTGGCGGGCAAATATCGCCTGATCGACATCCCGATCAGCAATTGTATCAACTCAGAAATTCTTAAAATTTACGTCCTGACGCAGTTCAACTCGGCGTCCCTGAACCGTCACATCGCCCGCACCTACAATTTTTCCGGCTTCACCGACGGCTTCGCGGAGGTGCTCGCGGCCCAACAGACCAGTGTCACCAATCCCCAGTGGTTCCAGGGAACCGCCGACGCGGTGCGCCAATATCTGTGGCTGATGGAGGAGTGGGACGTCGAACATTTGCTGATCCTGTCGGGGGACCACCTCTACCGCATGGACTACCGGGATTTCGTCCAGCGCCACATCGACACGAACGCCGACATCACCCTGTCGGTGCTGCCCGTGGATGAAAAGCGGGCGTCCGCCTTCGGTCTGATGAAAATTGACGAGAGCACCGGCCGGGTGATCGATTTCAGCGAGAAGCCGAAGGGAGAAGACCTCAAGAAAATGGCGGTGGATACGAGTACCCTGGGATTGTCCCCGGAGGAGGCGGCTGAGTCCCCTTACATCGCTTCGATGGGGATCTACGTTTTCAAACGGGACGTTCTGTTCAAGTTGCTCAAGCAGGCCCCCGACCAGACGGATTTCGGGAAAGAGGTCATCCCCGCTGCCTCGGCCGACCACAACGTTCAAGCTTACTTGTTCAACGGCTACTGGGAAGATATCGGGACGATTGAGGCGTTTTACGAGGCGAATCTGGCGCTGACGCAGCAACCGCAGCCCCCCTTTAGCTTCTACAACGAAAAGGCCCCGATTTACACCCGCTCCCGCTATTTGCCCCCCTCGAAGCTGCTCGATTGCCACATCACGGAGTCGATCGTGGCTGAAGGGTCGATCCTGAAGCAGTGCCGCATCGACCACTCGGTTCTGGGGTTGCGATCGCGGGTGGAGTCCGGCTGCGTGATCGAGGATACCCTGCTGATGGGCTCGGATTTCTACGAACCGTTCGCGGAGCGCCAGTCCGGGATGCAAAAGGGCCAGGTGCCGATGGGCATCGGTAACGACACCACCATCCGGCGGGCGATCGTTGACAAGAACGCCCGCATCGGCCGCAACGTCCAGATCATCAACAAAGATCGCGTCGAGGAGTCCGAAAAGGAAGATCTCGGCTTCTACATCCGCAGCGGGATCACGGTGATTCTCAAAAATGCGGTGATTCCGGACGGGACGGTGATCTAGACGCCCGGTCGGATTCCGAAGGAAAGGAGGTTTTTTCCAACCTTCTGACCTTCCCCCACTCAAAACCCGATTATTTCGATGGCTCGACTGATCCTGATGATAGGGCTTCCCGGCAGCGGGAAGTCCTTTCTGGCTCAAAAACTGGCCGAAGGCGACCCGTCCTACCGGTGGATCTCAACGGACGCGATCCGGGGGCAACTGTTCGGAGATGAAGCGTTTCAGGGGCCGTGGTTGCCGATTTGGAGTCGGGTTCGAGAACAATTTCGGGAGGCTATGACTCAGCAAGCCGTGGCGATTTACGATGCCACCAATGCCCGACGACGCAACCGCCGGGACGCGCTCCGCGAGGTGAGGCGGATGGGGTTCGAGTCGGTTTCCGGCTTGTGGGTTAATTCTCCCCTGGAATTGTGCCTCGATCGCAACCGGAAGCGATCGCGCCGGGTCCCCGAAGCGGTCATCTTCAAAATGCACCGCCAACTCACCGATGCCCCCCCGACCCTCCAGGACGGGTTCGACCGCCTGATCGAATTGGGGTGGGGGGAATAGGTAATTATCAATTCTCAATTATTAATTATTAATCGTTCTCGGTACGGAAATTGCGATTGTCGGATTTGGAAAAACCGTACTAAGTTTGAGGTCAGGTTTTGGTAGGCTGGATCGGATCGCGTCGATCGCGCGCGATCGGCCGCACACCTGCAAACACCACCCGTACCATGACGACGGACGACGAGATCACCAGGAGAGTAGAGAATGCCGGCGACAGATTATAAGGATTACTATGCAATTCTCGGCCTGAGTCAAAATGCCAGCGCCGACGACATCAAAAAAGCCTATCGCAGACTGGCCCGCAAGTATCACCCCGACATGAATCCCGGCGACAAGAAGGCGGAGGCGCGGTTCAAGGAGGTGAACGAGGCTTACGAAGTCCTCTCCGATACGGAAAAACGTCAGAAATACGATCGCTTCGGCCAGTATTGGAATCAGGCGGGCAGTGCGGGTTGGCCCGGTGGCGCTGGTGCCACGGACTTTGGCGGGTTCGATTTCAGCCAGTTCGGCAGTTTCGACGAGTTCATCAATTCCCTGCTGGGACGGGCCGCGGCGGGGGGGACCGCCGGGGGGCCGGGTTCTCGCTCCCGCAGCTATTCCTACCGCACCAGTTCCGGGCGCCCGGGGGGATACGGCGGATTTGAGGATTTCGCCGCGGCGGGGGGCTACGGCGCGGGCCTGGACCTGGAGGCGACGGTGACGCTGACTCTCGGCGAGGCGTTTCGCGGCACCCGCAAGCGCGTGGAGGGCGGCGAAGTGTCGATTCCGGCGGGGGTGAAGCCGGGGAGTAAAATTCGGGTGCGGGGACAGGGCCAAGCCGACACCTACACCCAGCGGCGCGGCGACCTGTATTTGAAGGTGGAGATCGAACCCCACCCGTTTTTCAAGTTCGACGGGGACCACCTCACCTGTGAGGTGCCGGTGGCGCCGGACGAGTTGGTTTTGGGCGGGTCTATCGACGTACCCACCCCCGACGGCCCGGTAACGATGAATATTCCGGCGGGGATTCGCTCGGGGCAGTCCCTGCGCCTGCGGGGCAAGGGCTGGCCGAAACCGAAAGGGGGCGGACGGGGCGATCAGTTCGTGAAAGTTGTGGTGGTGCCGCCGAAGGATCTCAACGCCATCGAGCGGGAGTGTTACGAGAAGATCGCCAAAAACCGCAGCTTTGAACCCCGCAGCGGTCTGTCTTCCATGAAGCTTTAGGGACGCGATCGCAGACCTGGGATTTCGCCGAAAATGAGTCCCCGGGTGATCCCCAACTCGTTGTGTTGAATAAAAAATCAATATAATGGTCGAGCTACCATTATTAAGGATATCATACCGGATTTTTTGGCGCTTGTCAATCCCCATCCTTAAAAAATCAAAAATTTTTTGAATTGTCGATTAAAATTCGACTATATTTATGGGTTTATAACATCAATTTTAAGAATGATTATCATTGTAAAATTTTAAAATTCTTCAAGCAAAAATTGTGAGATTGTAGCCAAAATTACATTTTATTCCCGGGGCGATCGGTCAAGATACCTTAACTCGGAATTGTGGAAGATGAAATCGAGCGATCGCGATTCGGGAGCCATGCGATCGCCATTTCTCTCGTTCCAAAACTTCAATAATAGCGATTATCAATCGGGAAAATAAATATGCCGGAAACACTCTTTAAAGTCGATCTAACCAAACCGATGTCCGAACAGGAAATGCCGGGGCACAACCGCTGGCATCCCGACATTCCGGCGGTGGTTTCCGTCAATCCCGGGGACGTATTTCGGATCGAATGCAAGGACTGGACGGACGGACAAATCCAAAATAACGACAGTCCCGACGACGTGCGGGACGTGGATTTGACGGTGGTGCACGTCCTCAGCGGCCCCATCTACGTCAACGGCGCCCAACCGGGGGATATTTTAGTCGTGGATATCCTCGATATCGGTGCCTTGCAGGGTGACGAGTGGGGATTTACCGGAATTTTTGCGAGGGAAAATGGGGGCGGTTTCTTAACCGATCATTTCCCCGACGCGGCGAAAGCAATTTGGGATTTGCAGGGTATTTATACGAGTTCCCGTCACATTCCAGGAGTGCGTTTTGCCGGCATCACCCACCCCGGATTGATCGGCTGTGCGCCCTCCCACGAACTGTTAAGGGAGTGGAACCGGCGGGAACGGGAATTGGTGGAAACGGGGGGTCCGGTTTGGAAGCCGGAAATTCCCCCCCTGGCGGCGTTGCCGAACCCGGAAAATGCGGTTTTGGGGACGTTGAAGGGGTCGGATTTTGACCGGGTGGCGGCGGAAGCGGCGCGGACAGTTCCGCCCCGGGAGCACGGCGGAAACTGCGATATCAAGAACTTGTCGAGGGGTTCGCGGATTTATTTCCCGGTGTATGTGGACGGGGCGAAATTGTCGATGGGGGACATCCATTTTTCCCAGGGAGATGGGGAAATTTCGTTCTGTGGTGCGATCGAAATGTCGGGTTTTATTGACCTCCACGTTGATATTATTAAAGGTGGGGTGGAGAAGTATGGAATGGTGAACCCGATTTTTAAACCGGGCCCGGTGGAGCCGCGTTATTCCGAGTATTTGGTATTTGAAGGAATTTCGGTGGACGAGTTTACCGGGAAGCAGTATTATTTGGATGCTCACGTTTCTTACCGTCGGGCTTGTTTGAATGCGATCGAGTATTTGAAGAAGTTTGGGTTTACAGGAGAACAGGCTTATTTGCTGTTGAGTTCGGCGCCGGTTGAAGGGCGAATCAGTGGCATCGTGGATATTCCCAATGCCTGCTGTACGGTGGCGATACCGACGGAGATTTTTGATCGGAATATTTTGCCGACTTAGAAGGATTCGGGGCAGGCGGGGAATGATGTCAGGCAGGCGGGGACGCACTGCCCCCACAGATAGAGTAGTTTTCTCTGTGGTGTGATACAGTTTGATCCCCCATTATCCCCCTTAACAAGGGGGACTTTCAGACGCTGTGGTGTGATCAGTCTGATCCCCCATTATCCCC
>NZ_JAYFER010000213.1:0-27822 GCF_055795065.1 Lyngbya sp. CCY1209 | reverse complement strand
CCGACGGTGGCGGTTCCGAAATCTACCGTTCCGGTGTTGTCGGGGATATCGGTATCTCCGTCCGAAACTTCGATTTCCGGGGTGGCAATTACCGTTCCAAATTCGTAGGCGCCGATATCAAATTCGGCGGTTCCATTTCCATCGCCATCAATGGGACGGGGTTCGCCGAGTTGATCGGTTGATGTTGCCGCATCGACACCCGCATCGATCGCCGGACTTCCTTCTAATAAAGGATAGAAATAAGTTCCGTTTTCATTTTGCAACGAACCCAACAGCGGATCGGCGATCGCGATGGAAGCAGTGGCGTTATAATCGTTGAAATTATTGGTGAGTTTTTCCGGCCATTGAATGTTTCCGCCGCCGTCAGTTAATTCGCGGTTGGTGTGTTGTTGAATTCCCCAGTCATTCGGACCGTTGTCGGCGGTATTGTTGGAAAAAATAGTGTTGGTGACGGTAACGGTGTCGTCACCCGAGGCGGCGATACCGCCACCCACCCAGCCGGCGAAATTGTCCGCGATCGTGGCGTTGACGATATCCGCCGGTCCATACAAAGCCATCGCGCCGCCATTTCCGGAGGTGGTGGGGGATTCGGCGCGGTTTCCCGAAAAGGTGGTATTGGTTACGGCCGTCGGCGCGTCCATCATCCAAATTCCACCCCCCTGATTGGCGGCGGTGTTGTTGATAAAGGCGGTATTTGTGACTTCAAATCCTCGGTTTAAGCCGTTGTTCATCTGCACGATCGCGCCGCCGTTTCCGTCATTTCCGCCGTCGGGAAGTGCGAGAACTTGGTTATCTTTAAAAACGCTGGATTCGACGATGACGTTATCTTGGGTTCCGGTGTAGAGGTAAGCCGCGCCACCTTCGCCTCGGCCGCTATTTCCTTCAAATACGCTATTTCTAATTGCAATTGTTCCGGAGGTATCGTCGGCGGAGGTACTGGCGCGATCGGTGTAAATGGCGCCGCCATATCCCCGCAAAAAAGGATTGTCATTTCCTTCGTCGTAAAACGCCGCCGTCGTGGTGTTGTTGACGAACCGAGAATTTTCGACGGTTAACTGACCATTTAAACTGTTGATCGCCGCACCGTTAATACCTTCATTTTCGATAAATTCGCTGTCGTTGACGGTCATCGCATCGGGTCCCCAGAATGCGATCGCACCCGCACCCCGTTCGTCATTTCCGGCAACAGCTTTATTGCGGTTAAAGGCACTTCCGGTAACGGTCAACTGACCTTCAAAGGCGCTAAAAATTGCGCCGCCACCCGCCTCCGCTATGTTATCGTTAAACGTGACATTCTCGACGGTCAAAATTCCCTGGTGGGTGGTGGCGATACCGCCGCCGCGATCGGAAGTGTACCCGTCAGAAATGGTAATGTCTTTAACCGTCAAACTGGTGGGAGTCGCGGAGGTTGAGTTGAGATAAAACACCCGCGAACTGTTATTGCCGCTGACGATAACGTTGGGATTATTGCTGCCATCGATAATCAGATTTTTGCCGACCGGAATTTCCAACTGTCCCCCCGTGAGGGTGATAGTATTTCCCCTGGCGAGATCAGCCGCAAATGTAATCGTATCTCCCGATTGCGCGTTAGCGATCGCGTCCCGCAGCGAACCTTCCCCGGAGTCGTTATTATTGGTGACAATTAAACTCGGTTCCGCCACCGTCGTCACCAATTCAAACGCGCCGATATCATATTCCGCCGTCCCGTTATCATCTCCATCCACGGGACGAGTTTCTCCCCGCTGGTCAGTCGTCACCGTATTAATATTCACCCCCGCATCGATCGCCGGACTATCTGTCAGTAGCGGATGGATTAATACCCCGTCAATTTCCTGCAAGTCTCCCAGCAGCGGATCAGTTAACGTTATGTTATCAGTAATTAACGTATCGTTTGCATTCAATTCGTTTGACTGAATATTTCCGCCACCATCGTTATATGTCGTCCCCGTGTGGTGATTGATATTCCAATCATTGCCGCCGTTGTTGGCGACATTGTACGCAGAAATTGTATTGGTTAAGGTCGCATTGCTGTTGTCTCCCCAAAATGCACCGCCTTGGAATCCGGCGTAATTGTTGGCGATCGTCGTATTAATAATATCGGTGTTATTCGTCCCATTGGCGAGCATAATCGCACCCCCCAAACCCTGATTTCCGTCGGCGGATTCGGCGCGATTTCCGGATATCGTGCTGTTGGTAATCGTGACGGGGGAAGTTTCGCCGATCCACAAACCGCCACCCTGACTGTAGGCACGATTATTGGCGAAAGTGGTATGGTTAATAATTAACTCGGCATTGCCATGTCGCAGTCCACCGCCTAAAGCCTGTCCCCGGCTACTTTCGAGAACTTCATTATCAATAATTCGGCTGTTTTCGATGATAACACGGTCAGGGGGATAGGCGTACAAGAACAGTCCGCCACCCTGTCCAGAACCTGTATTTCCCTCAATCAAACTATTGCTAATCCGAATTTCTCCGCCAACCGGCCCCGGCCCAAAATCCGACCCGGAGGCATTGGCGCCGTCGGTGAAAATTGCGCCGCCGTAACCGGAGGTTTCCACACCCAAATCCCCGGCGGTCGAGTCGTTATTTCGGAAGACGGAATCTTCGATCGCCAGATTTCCCAACAGGTGATTGATCGCGCCACCGTTGATACCTTTATTGTTTGTAAATGTACTCCCCGTTACGGTGAGGCTGCCGTCGCTTTTGGTCGCGATCGCACCCCCTCCCCGTTCGCTGCCTCCGGCGGTGCCGTCGTTGTTATCAAATTGGCTATTGATGACGGTGGTTGTACTTTTAAATCCGGTATAAATCCCCCCCGCAAACTGTGCGCGATTATTGTTAACTTCGCTATTTTCCAGGGTTAAATTGGTGCGTCCCGCCATGCGGATGCCGCCGCCGGCCCCTTCTTCCCCGTCTCCGGTGGCATTTCCGTCCGCAATAATCAGATTTTTTAATGTGACCGAAGGGGGGGTAAAATCCGCGCCAACTTGAATGTCAATAACTCGGTGATTTCCCCCGCCACTGAGGGTCAATCCCGGCGCGGCGGCGGCATCGATGGTGATGCTTTTGTCGATAATTAACTGTTCGCTGAGGCCGATCGCCTGACTTGACAGACCGGCATCAAATGTGATAATATCTCCGTCGTTGGAATTGGCGATCGCCTCCCGCAAAGAGCCGGAACCGGAATCGTTGAGATTGGTGACGGTGAGGGTCGCGAAGGTTCCCCGATAAGTCGCGATCGCACGATCTCGCAGAGGTAATTTTAATTGTACCGGCGCGGTGGAATATTCCAAATTCCAATTGCCAAATCCGACAATTTCCGCCGATGCAGAAACAATCGCCCCGGTAATTTTCGCCAAATTTTCAATCCAATGAATTCCCGTTTCCGCCGCCACCCGACAGCCGTAGAGAAATAGTGTCGCCGATTCGGATAAAGCAGATTTCCAACCCCGGACGCGATCGCTTTTCAACGCCTCGGCATCGAGAACCCCGCTTCCCAAATACAGCCGGCCGGGACTGCCGTGGGAAAAAATATGGACAGTCGCAATTTTTTCCCCCGATGTGGTATAATGATTTAAGATATCCGAAATCTGTGCGATCCCGTCGCGATCGCGATCGATAAAAATCGCCTCTATTCCATCTTCGACCCCATCTTTGAGGAGTTGGGGAGCGTCCAAATTGCGATCGATAAAGACGAGAGTTTTAGCCGGATTTCGAGACGCGAGATTCTGAGGGTCAAACATTCTGCATACTCCAAGCGGGTCTGTTGGTAGATTCATCCCCGGAGTTCTCAATTCGGATTTTAAGTCTCACTTTTTAAATTGGCATATCTCAAACCGAAACGAAATCAGATTTGTGCGGGTGTCGAGTTTCGCCCTTCCTCAACCCAACCTACGGGGTCAGCGGTTGATTGTCAGGATTGAATATGGATTAAAAACTGTGGAATAGTAAAAGGATTGGCACTCCCATTCAGCCACCACCCGGAAGCACCAATCCCGCTGACTCACCGCCCAACCATGAGAGCGATTCAGGAATCCCCGATCTCAGTCGAGGTATTACCTGTTGAGTCCTATTCCATTGATATCGATTTTTTTGGGAAACTGCCTCAGCAAATTTACTGAAATTGCGGGTTCAAAAATCTCAAAAGTGGGGTAAGATACGGTTGTATTTAGTGACACATCAAAAAAGCCGCAGCCTTTTCGGGTGCGGCTACGGCTCAAAATTCGGGTTAGAAATTAATCCCGATTGACGGCAATCAGCAATCGCAGGATGAAGATGAACAGGTTGATGTAGGTCAAATACATCGACATGGCTGCCGGAAGATATTGGTCATCCCGATAGGTGCGGGGGAGGATGAAGAAGTCCACCACCGCCGCCCCGGCGAACAGGAAGACGCCGAGCCCGGAAATGGCGATTTCCAACCAACTGGGGGTGAAGACGCCGAAAAAGGCGAAAATCACCTGGCCGACGATCGCCACCAGCAGGGCGATGATGCCGAGGCTGATGGTTTTGGTTAGGGCCATCCCATCTTCTTCCGAGAGGTTAGACCCAATTTGACGGCCGGCGATGAAGGTGACGCCGCAACCGAGGGCGGCGAAACCGATGCCGCCGATGCCGACGCCTTCGGTGCCCAGGGCGACGTACAGCAGGCCGCTGAGGGTGTATCCCGTCAACAGGCTGTAGGTGGCCAGCAGGGGCAGGGCGGCGCCGTTATTGCCTTTGAGGGCGACGCCGCGGCCGATGAAGAACAGGGCCAGTTCCGCGACGATCGCAATCCAAAAGGTGGTCATGAACAGTTGCGGGTTGGTCCCCAGAACTCTGAGGCCCCCGAACGACCCCACGGCGGTCAGAACTAGGCCCCCACCCACGAAGGGGAGAGCGTTAGCGATGACGTTGGGCCCGACGAGGGATTGCCCCCGAGCCTGCGATATCGCCTGACGAAAGTTACTGGTATTTGCCATTGCAACTCCTTGGTATGTCAAGTTTCTCTTCTTATTGTGACGGATTTCTCAAGTTTCAACGGCGGGCGATCGGCATGGGGTCGGTTAAAGGAAATCTACTGAAACTCTCGCTCAAATTGCTGGCGGGTGACGGGTTGAGGCACTTCCAGGCCTTCGCCGCCCAAGACATTCAGGGGTTCGCCGTTGACGGAAATCCGTACCGGGGCGTCGGGGTTCAAACTGGTGGCGGTGTAGACGACCTGGCCCAGACGCCCGATCATGGAGGCACTGCCGCCGCCTCGGGTAAATTCCGGGGACAGGTCCACCGCGATCGCACCGTCCGGGGTGGTAGCGAGGTTTAGCAGTTGGGTTCCGGGGGGAATTTCGCTGAAGCGGTCTGGCTGTTGCGGGCCCCAGAGGAGGCGTTCAAAGGCTGCGGTGAGGACGGCTTCGGGGCGATCGCTGCCCACTTCCAAGGCGACGGGGGTGGGTATAAATTCGATTTGGGTGTCTCCGCCGACCCAGTAAATTTCGACGGTTGTTTCGATAGTGACGGGGGATTCCGTGGGGGTGGGAGAGACATCGGGAACGGGGCGATCGCTTCTGGATGACATCATCCACCAGGTCGTCCCTCCGGCGATAACGGCGATCGATATCGCTACTCCGGCGATCGTACCTATTTTATTCTGACTGCGATCGGATTGCGGATCTTTCATCGGTTCGGCGCACGACTGTATCCTTGAGTTTAGCGGGCGATCGGGCGTTCTGACAAATGGATTGGACCCGTGCCGAAACTTGAAAGCTCAAAGCTGAGAGCTCAAGGCTATATAATGTCCGCGATCGCCCAAAAATTCCGATCCGATCCGGTGGCGGACAGACTCCCGGGCGATCGGGTGTCGAGATTTGAGATGATCCCCGAGTCAGGAGGTTTCTCTTATCTCTTTTCATTATACATGAAAAACATCAAAAAATGAGATCAACACAATCCGCGATCGCGCCGAATTTTGCCCCGTCAGACCTGATGTTGCAGGTTTCAGGATTGAATGTTTACTACGGCGAAAGTCACATTTTGCGGGATGTAGATTTGAGCGTCCCCGCCGGTCAGATGGTCTGCCTGATCGGCCGCAACGGGGTGGGCAAAACAACCCTGTTAAAAACCATCATGGGGCTGCTGAAACCCCGGACGGGGGAAGTGAAGTTTTCCGACATTCCCATCACCCAACTGCCCACCCACAAGCGGGCGAAATTGGGCATCGGCTACGTCCCCCAAGGGCGGGAAGTCATTCCCCGAGTCACGGTGAAAGAAAATCTGTTGTTGGGGTTGGAGGCGACCCCGGAAGGGCGGAAGGGAACGGCAGAAATTCCCGCAGAAATTTTCGATTTATTTCCAGTCTTAAAAACGATGCTATCTCGGATGGGGGGAGATCTCAGCGGAGGGCAACAGCAACAGTTGGCGATCGCCCGGGCGTTGATGGGAAAGCCCCGGCTGCTGGTATTAGATGAACCCACCGAGGGCATCCAACCTTCAATTATTTTAGAAATTGAGGCAGCGGTGCGGCGAATTATCGAAACTCGCGGGATTTCCGTTTTATTGGTGGAACAACATCTGCATTTCGTCCGCCAAGCCGATCGCTATTATGCCATGCAGAAAGGGGGAATCGTCGCTTCCGGGTTAACCGAAGATCTGACTCGGGACGTGATTCAAGAATTTTTGGCGGTGTAAATACCGCAGTTTTAACCCCCCATCTCAGCCCTCCCCTTTGCCAGGGAAGGGTTGGGTAAGGTTGTTCAATGATTCAATCTATTTCTAACCGAGGGCAGATGCGACTTCCGCCCGATTCTATCCGAGGGCAGATGGATGCGATCGCCCGAATGATTATGTTGGAAGTAAAGCCCGAAAACAATAAAAATTAAGAGGAAATATAAATGAAATATTTGAACTGGCGGCGGTACCTGACTGCCAGCCTCCTCATTTTAAGTGCGATCGGATTGCCGAACGCGGGACAGCTTTTCGCGCAAACCACACCCGACAATCCCCCGGAATCGACAGAACAGAACTTTGAACAAGCCGGGGAAGAGCTCCAAGACGCCGCCCAGGAAGCCGGAGAGGGCGTCGAAAAAGCGACCGATCGCGGATTGGCTGCGGCAACCGAAACCGTCCGCGAAAACGCCAATTGGGGCTGGCTGGGGCTGTTGGGGCTGCTGGGTTTACTCGGTGGCGGCCGGAAAAAATAGGCGTGAAATTTGCGGACGCCAATCGCCAGCTTCTACCCAAAGATAGAAGCCATTCAAAACCGTAGAATAGTAAAGGTCACCATCTATTTCTTGTGGGAGATGCGTCTCCGGCTCAATTCTGGTTAACTCGTAAAGTAAAGTGAACTTAACACCAGAGTAGACAGAACAGCAGCATTTAGAGGCATCTCAATCATGTCCCCCACATCCCCCATCACAATAATTCAATTCAATCCGATCAATTAAATCTGTGTAATCTGCGAAATCTGCGGATCTCCCCATCCCCCCAATTTTAGGAGAAAAAATGGTAGATACCACCAGTCCCCCGGCGGAAATCGAAGGGCGCGATCGCATTTAAAAACTTTCCCAATTTTAAAGTATTTGGAGAACTCAAAATGAATACCCCCCAAGAAACCCGAGAAATGCAAACCGAGGAACGCCAAAAAGAAAAACAGCGGCGGGAAACCCTCTCGGAACGGGCGCAGGAACAGATCGATCGCCCCGGCGTCGGCGACAATTCCACCCAAGAAGAAGCCCGGGAACTCGCCACCGCCCGACACCAAAGCGAACAGAACCGCCGAGATTCGATGGCGGAACGAGCCAACAGCGAACCCAGTCCATAGTTATAGCGCAAGATGACAGCAGCTTCAGAGTCCAAACAATCCGATCGGGGGAGCGTCGTATCGGTGCGGGGCAGCATCGTGGACGTACACTTTCCCCCGCCGATACCCGAACTTTACAGCCAACTGCGGGCCGGAGACGACGAAGAAATCGTCATCGAGGTCGTCTCCCACGTTGACGGGGAAACCGTGCGCGGGATCGCCCTCACCTCCACCGCCGGACTGGGGAGGGGTTCGGCCGTCCGAGATACCGATGCCCCATTACAAGTACCCGTCGGCGATCGCCTCTTGGGGCGAGTTTTTAATGTCTTCGGGGACACCATCGATCGCCAAGACCCCATCACGGGGGGACAGTGGCGGTCAATCCACAGACAACCCGTCCCCCTCCAGGAGCGATCGACCTCCTCGGAAATTCTGGAAACCGGCATCAAGGCGATCGACATCCTCACCCCCCTGGAACGGGGCGGAAAAGCCGGGTTATTCGGCGGGGCGGGGGTCGGCAAAACCGTGCTGATCACCGAAATGATCAACAACATGGTCACGCACCACGAAGGGATCAGCCTGTTTTGTGGCATCGGCGAACGCAACCGGGAAGCCGAGGAACTCTACCGGGACATGGAAGAGGCGGGGGTCCTGCAAAACACGATTTTGGTGTTCGGCCAGATGAACGAACCCCCCGGCGCCCGATTTCGCGTCCCCCACGCCGCCCTGACGATGGCGGAATATTTCCGGGACGACGCCCGCCAGGACGTCCTGTTGCTGATGGACAACATTTTCCGCTTCATCCAGGCCGGACAGGAGGTTTCCGGGCTCATGGGGCGTCTGCCCTCGCGGGTGGGTTATCAACCGACCCTGGGGACGGAACTTTCGGAACTGCAGGAGCGGATCAGCAACACGGCCACCGGGGCGATCACGTCCGTACAGGCGGTTTACGTCCCCGCCGACGACTTCACCGACCCGGCGGCGGTCCACACCTTCGGGCATTTGTCCGCCTCGATCGTGTTATCCCGGAAGCGGGCCAGCCAGGGACTTTATCCGGCGATCGACCCGTTGCAGTCGGGCTCGAAAATGCTCTCTCCGACGGTGGTGGGCGATCGCCATTACCAGATCGCCCAGGCGGTGCGGCAGACCTTGGCCGGGTACGAGGATCTCAAGGATATCATCGCCATGCTGGGGATCGAGGAACTGTCCCAGAGCGATCGCCAGACGGTGTACCGGGCCCGGCGGTTGGAGCGGTTTTTGACCCAACCCTTTTTCACCACCGAACAATTTACCGGGAAAAAGGGGAAATTGGTGGATCTCGACGCCGCGTTGGACGGGTGCGATCGCATCCTCAACGACGAGTTTTCCGACCGTTCCGAGCGATCGCTCTACATGATCGGCAGTATCGACGAGGCGAAGTCAAAATGAACCTAAAAATTTTGCTCCCCACGGAAATTTTACTCAACGAAACCGTCGATAAGGTGTCCGCCGAGGCCGAAAACGGCGCCTTCGTCCTGCTTCCCAACCACATCGATTTCGTCGCCCCCCTGGTTCCCGGCATCCTTTCCTTCACGTCCGGAGGCGGCGGGGAAACCTTCGTCGCTGTGGATGGGGGAACCCTGGTGAAGTGCGGGGATGAGGTGCTGGTGTCCGTGCGGCAGGGGGTGCGGGGGACGGATCTCGACAGCCTGGAAGATACGGTGGAAGGGGAATTTCGCCAACTCGGCGATCGCGAACGGCAGGCCCGATCCGCCGTCGCCAAACTGGAGGCGGGATTGATCCGAGGATTTGTCGAAACGGGAGGTAGCCAGTGAAACGTTTTCCCGAGGAAGAACCGAAACGAGTCGTTGACACCCGCGAAGAACTGCGGCGGGAGGTGCGGAAGAAGTCCGATCGCCGCCTGAAAGCGCGACGGGAGGGCGATCGGAGCCTTTTGTTCGGGCTGGGGATGTATGGTTTGGTGGGCTGGGCGGTGGCCATTCCGACGCTGATCGGGATCGCGATCGGGGTCTGGATCGATACCAACTGGCCGAGTCGCTATTCCTGGACGCTGATGCTGTTGTTTGTGGGGGTGGTTTTGGGGTGTTTTAATGCTTGGTATTGGGTGGAACGGGAGCGGAGAGATCTGTGATTTTTGGTTTTTAATAAATCCGCAGATTTCGCAGATTTCGCAGATTTTATGGGGATGAATTTGGGTGGGATGGGGAGATTGGGAAAGATTTGCAATCGAAAATTATCGAACTGGGAGAAAGGTTATGGGACGAGTTGATAATAAAATTGCGGTGGTGACGGGGGGCGGCGATGGGATCGGCCGCGCTACGTCGATTTTATTGGCTTTGGAAGGGGCGAATGTCGCCGTCACGGATATTGATGAGAGTCGGGGGCGGGAGACGGTTACGGAAATTGAAAAGACGGGGGGGAAGGCGCAGTTTTTCGCCCACAATGTCGCCGATGAGGAGGGCTGGGAACGGGTTCTCGACGGTGTGGAAGATGCGTTCGGTTATCCGAATGTTTTGGTTAATAATGCTGGGTTGTTGTTGTATAAAGAACTGACGGAAACGACGGTGGAAGAGTGGCGAAAGTTGATGGATGTGAACGCCCTGGGGGTGTTTTTGGGGATGAAACATTGTACGCCCAGGATGGTGGAAGGGGGTGGGGGTGCGATCGTTAATTTGTCCTCGACGGCGGGGATTGTCGGGGTTGCGCGTCAGTCTCTTTATGGGGCGACGAAGGGGGCTGTCCGCACGATGACGAAGGATGCGGCGGTGGAGTTGGCGCCGAAAGGGGTGCGGGTGAATTCTATTCATCCGAGTATTATTGATACGGAAATGGCGGATTACGGGGCGCAGGAACGGCAGGCTTCTAAGGAGGAAATCGGCCAACTTTATCCGCTGGGGAGAATTGGGGAACCTCTGGATGTTGCCTATGCGACGTTGTTTTTAGTGTCGGATGAGTCGAAGTTTGTCACGGGTTCAGAGTTGGTGATTGACGGGGGGTATACGGCGAAATAGTGGGTTAATTTTTTAAATTAAAAAGGAGGATGAAATGGAGAATATTTGGTTGTTGGTTTTGGCTGCGATCGCGGGTTGTTTATTGGGCGGTTTTTACTTCGGCAGTTTGTGGATTACGGTGCGTCAGTTGCCGACGACGGCTTGGCCGATGCGGCTGACTATCGGCAGTCTGCTGGGGCGGATGGCGGTCGTTTTATTGGGCTTTTTTATCGTCATGAACGGGAGTTGGCAGCGGGCGATCGCCGGCCTGGTGGGATTCATCGTCGCCCGCACGATTTTGACGCGCTATTGGGGGCCGAAACGGCAGTTGATGACGGATAGTTTGGAATGAGGAAATACCGGATCGATGAATATCAGTCCCGACAATATTATTTTTTGGCAGTGGAATTTCGTCACCCTCAACGCAACCATCGTCTATACTTGGCTGGTGATGGCGATTTTGGTGGGTGTTTCCTGGTGGGTATCCCGCCAATTATCCGTCGAACCGCAGATGTCGCGCTGGCAAAATGGGCTGGAAATTATTGTCAGCGGGATTCGGGATCAGATCCGGGACGCGACGGGAAAAGATCCCCATCCGTTCATGCCGCTGATCGGTTCCCTGTTTTTATTTATTACTCTGGCGAATTTGCTGACGATTTTTCCAGTTTATGAGTCGCCGGCGGGTTCCCTTTCGACGACGGCGGGGTTGGCGCTATGCGTGTTCGTCGCCGTCCCCTATTTTGGGATTAAAAACAGCGGATTTAAGGGCTATCTCAAGCACTTTGTCGAGCCGTCCCCGTTCATGCTACCATTTCAAATTATCAGCGAAATTTCCCGGACTGTGGCGATGGCGATCCGCTTGTTCGGAAACGTGATGAGTACGGCGCTGTTGGTGGCAATTTTGTTGTCGATCGCACCTCTCTTTTTCCCGATTTTGATGCGGTTATTCGGCGTTTTGGTGGGAGTCATCCAAGCCTACGTTTTCGCGATTTTGGCAATTGTTTACATCGCCTCGGGAATGCGGGAACAGCAGCGGCGGGAGAGGGAGTAGGGAGTCGGGAGTCGGTGCGGCTGAGGCGCGAAACCTGACACAAAAATTATCGCAGGTATCGCGATCGCGTGTTTACAGTTCCGGAAAGGGGAAAAACCTTGAAATTATGATGAAAAGGAAGTTCCCATCCCCACACCCCACACCCCATCTAAATAGTCAATTCAGGAGTCAAAAAATTGAATTATGGATAATCTCGGTTTAGTCGGTTTAGTTTCAATTTTTACGGCGGGAATTTGCATCGGTTTGGGGGCGATCGGACCCGCGATCGGGGAAGGTTTGGCCCTGGCGAATGCGATGCGGGCTCTGGCGCAGCAGCCGGATCAGTCCAATACAATTACCCGGACGCTTTTTGTGGGGATGGCGCTGATCGAATCGACAGCGATTTACTGTTTTGTGGTGTCGATGATTCTGATTTTTGCCAATCCGTTTTGGAATCACTTTTTGAATCAAGGGGGGGGATAATTTAGATGCTGATCGATTGGTTTACAGTTGTCGCGCAGATCGTCAATTTTGTCATCCTGGTGTTTTTGCTGCAAAAGTTCCTGTACAAACCGATTGTCGGCACGATACAGAAGCGGCAAAACCGGATACAATCTCGGTGGGATGAGGCGCAGCAGGCGCGAGAAAAGGCGGAACGGGAGGCGGAAACCTACCGGCAACGGCGGCGAGAATTGGACGATCGCCGTTCTGCTTTGAGGTCGGAGGTGAAGCGGGAAACCCGGGAACAGCGGGAAACGTGGCTGGAAGAGGCCCGCCGGGACGTCGATCGCCAGCAGCGGGAGTGGCGACAGGGGCTCCGCCGCCAGCAGTCCCTCTTTTTCGACACCCTGCGGAATCAGACAGTCCGCCACCTCTACGACATGACGCGGGGTGCCCTGCGGGAAATCGCCGATACGGATTTGGAGAAACAGGCGATCGCGCAATTTCAACGCCGCCTCGACGGGATTGGCGATGAGGAGAAACGGCAACTGCGGGAGTCCCTCGATCGCTCGGATGAAGCGATCGCGGTCCGCAGCAGTTTCGAGATCCCGGAGGACACCAAAAACAGCATCTTCGAGCAATTACGACATCTCACCGGAGACAGAGATTTGTCTCTCGCCTCCGAAGCGGAAGAATCCGCCGAATTGAACGGAAACAGCCCGGAATCTCCGGAAGAAATCGAAGATAAAATCCCCGTTTTCTTCGAGCGATCGCCCCGTTTAATCTGCGGTATCGAAGTTCAGATCGCCGGCTACGAAATCGGTTGGAGTTTGAATCACTATATCGAAGGTTTAGAAGAACGTTTGTCGGAATGCCTGCAGGCGGAAATTGAAAAACGGCGATCGCGGGAAGACAGGCCGGAAGAAGAGGCCGAAGAACGGTTGCAACGGCGGGCGATCGAGAAAACCCGGGCGATCGTCCGGCGCACGTTGCGGGATCTGGCAAACGAAGACCTCGAACGGCAGATGATTGCCGTTTTCCTCAAATCTCTGCAACAGATCGACCCGAAACGGCGACAAGCCCTCGACCGCGCCCTGGCGGAAACCGACGAAATCCTGACCGTCCGCAGCAGTTTCGAGATACCGGAAACGGAGAAAGAGCAGATCGTACACCACCTGAAATTTAAGGGATTAATTAACAACAAAAATCGGGTAAAATTCCACCGCTCAGACCATCCTATCTGCGGGATAGAGCTGCAAATCGGAGGGCATGAAATCGCCTGGAGTATCGACCGATACCTCCAAAACGTAGAAGATAAATTGTCGGCGAACCTCGCATCTAACGGCCATTTCCCCGCCTCCGGGTAGGGGGGATTTGCCCGGTCGCCAGCCGGGGCTATTTTTCGATTTCAAAATCAAACCGATATAGCCGCGATACTTACGCATTTGGATGGATGTGGATCGCGAGGGACATCCATACACTGGTAAGTAGGGTTTGCGGGTGAAACGATAATTTTCACCCGCCAAAAAACTCCCTTTAAATCCTTATTAAAGGAGGTTTTTACCAATATGGTTAATCACATCAAACGTAATTCTATGACGATGCTCAAACGCGGCGGTGCGATCGCGGTCTTGTCCCTCGCCGGACTCCTCGGCGCCTGCGACGGCTACAACGAACAGGCGACCGCGCCCCAACAGGATCTCACCCCTCCCGACAACAGCCCCGGCGTGGAAACGGTGACTTCCCTCGAAGAAGTATCCGAGCAAACCCAACAACTGATGGGCCAAACCGTGACGGTGACTGGGGAAGTCGAAGAAATCGTCGGACCGGGGACTTACCGACTCGAAGAACAGGGGGAAATTTTCGGCGAAGATTCCATCCTTGTCGTTATGGCCAGCGACCCGCCCCAACCCATCGCCGAAGATCAAGTCGTCGAAGTGACCGGAGAAGTGCGCCAGTTTATCATCGCGGAATTCGAGCGGGATTATAACCTGACATGGGATCTGGAAATGCAACGGCAACTTGAAGCCGAATACGAAGGACGACCCGTGGTCATTTCCCAGGTGACTCGCGTCGTAGAAACCGAATAATCGGCAAACTTTATTATCCCGGACTGAAAATCAATACAAGGAGGTTTTGCCGAAATGGCGAACACAAAATTTAAGCTAAAAACACCCCTGAAAGGGGCGGGAATCGTCGCGGTCTTGTCCCTCGCCGGACTCCTCGGCGCCTGCGACAATTTCAACAATCAAGACCCCCAACAAACCCTCACCGACCCCGACGACACCGAAGGCGTGACGACGGTGACTTCCCTGGAAGAAGTGATCGAGGAAACGGACCAACTGATCGGCAGAACCGTCACGGTGACGGGTTATGTCGATGAAATGTTGGGTCAGGGTGTCTACCTTCTAGAGGAAACAGAAACGGGCTTGGGCGAAGATACGGCCCTCGTCATCACGGTCAACGAACCGCCCCAAGAGATTATCGCCGATCAGACCGTCCAGATCACCGGAGAAGTCCGCCAGTTCATCGCCGCGGAATTTGAGGAAGAGTACGACCTGACCTGGGATCTGGATCTGAAGCGGAAAATCGAGGCGGAGTATGAGGGAGAACCGGTCATTTTCGCCCAGGTGACTCGCTTTATCGACGCAGAGTCGGAATAATCGGCACATCTTTTTTCTCAATTCGGCATGAATGAAAATCGCGAATCCCTACACTCAGCCGTCCTGGACGAGACGTTTTCCGCCTTCGATCGCGTCCTGGACGGGTATCGCCCCCGCATCCAGACCCGAGAGGTGGGGACCGTCCGATCCGTCGATCGCGGCATCGCCACGGTTTCGGGCCTGCCCCATATCAAATCCCAGGAATTGATGCAATTTCCCGGCGATTTATTGGGCATCGCCTTCAACTTGGACGCCGACCGCATCGGCGCGATCCTGTTGGGGAACAGCGAACACCTCGAAGCCGGCGCGAGAGTGTACCGCACCGGGCGGGTGATGGACATCCCCGTAGGCGAAGCGCTGTTGGGGCGGGTCGTGGATGCCACGGGTCGCCCCCTCGACGACGGGGGAAACCTGGAAACCGAAGAACGCCGCCCCATCGAGCGGGACGCCCCGGCTATCATGGACCGCGCCCCGGTGAAGGTGCCCCTGCAGACGGGGTTGAAGGTCGTCGATGCGTTGGTGCCCCTCGGCCGCGGCCAGCGGGAACTGATCGTCGGCGACCGCCAGACCGGAAAAACCGCGATCGCCATTGACACCATCCTCAACCAGCGGGGAAAGGACGTGATCTGCGTCTACTGCGCGATCGCCCAGCGGTCTGCGGCCGTCGCCAAAGTGATCGCCCAACTGCGCGATCGGGGTGCGATGGACTACACCTTCGTCGTCGTGGCGGCGGGGGAAGATCCCCCCGGATTACAATACGTCACCCCCTACGCGGCGACCACGATGGCCGAATTTTTCATGGAACGGGGTCGGGACGTCTTGGTGATTTACGACGACCTCACCCGCCACGCCTGGGCCTACCGGGAACTCTCCCTGCTGCTGCGCCGCCCCCCCGGTCGGGAAGCCTATCCGGGGGATATCTTCTACATCCACTCCCGGATGTTGGAGCGATCGACCCACATGAGGGACGAACTCGGCGGGGGGTCCCTGACCGCCCTCCCCATCGTGGAAACCCAGGCCCAGAACATTTCCGCCTACATCCCCACCAACCTGATTTCCATCACGGACGGTCAGGTTTACCTGTCTCCGGACCTGTTCCAACAGGCGATCTTGCCCGCCGTGGACGTGGGAAAATCCGTGTCCCGGGTGGGGGGAAAAACCCAACTGTCCGCCTATCGAGATATCGCCGGGGACCTGCGCCTGTCCTATTCCCAATTTCAGGAAGTGGAGGTGTTCGCCCGGTTCGGGACCCAGTTGGACGAGGACACTCAACAGACCCTCACCCGGGGGCGGCGGGTGCGGGAAGTGTTGAAACAGCCCGAATCCCAACCGCGATCGGTTTCCGCCCAAATCGCGATTTTGCTGTCGGTGAGTCGGGGGTGGTTCGACGATCTGCCCCTCGATCGCGTCTCGGAGGCCGAAGATGCGGTCAGTCAGGCGGCGCGGGAGGAGTGCCCCGAAATTTGCGATCGCATCTCCGACGGGGAAAGCCTGGATACCGACGCCTGGGAACGGCTGGGGGAGGTTTGCAAGGGTGCGATCGACGAGTTGAGCGCACCAGAGGAGGAGGAGGACAATGGCGACAACGGAAGCCCTTAAAGCCCAAATCGGCAGCGTTCAAGATCTGCAGTCCGTCGTCAAGACAATGAAAGCCCTGGCGGCGGTGAGTATCCGCCAGTACGAGAAAGCCGTCGAATCCCTGACGGACTACAACCGCACCGTGGAGATGGGATTGCAGATCGCCCTCAAACGGCAGTATTTTGCCGGGGATATTTTTATTCCCGTCTCCACCCTCGCGACGCGCACCCCCTCACGGCGGACGGGGGCGATCGTCTTCGGGTCCGATCAAGGGTTGTGCGGTCAATTCAACGAACAAATTGTCGCCCACGTCGCCGAACAATTGGCGGCGATGAATATCGATCCCCAACAGGCCTTCGTTGCCGCCGTCGGCGCCCGGGTCGCCCCCTCCCTGGAAGCCAACGGAATATCCATCGAAGAACAATTTTCCGTCCCCAGTTCCGTCACCGGCATCACCGCAATGGTGCGGGACATCCTGTTGGCGATCGAAAACTGGCGGTCAAATCAACAGGTAGACACAATCATCCTGTTCTACAACCGTTCCACCTCCAGCGCCTCCTACGAACCCCACTACCTGCAATTGTTGCCCCTCGATCCCGAGTGGCTGCGACAGTTGGAAGACCGGCCCTGGCCGACTTCCGCCGAGCCCACCTTCACGATGAACTGGCAACCCCTATTTTCTGCCCTAATTCGAGACTATTTATTTGTTTCCCTGTATCGCGCTTTCGCCGAATCTCTGGCCAGCGAAAATGCCAGTCGCCTCTCCTCCATGCAGGCGGCGGAAAAGAACATTCGGGAACGGCTATCGGATCTCAATTCTCAGTACCGACGCGGACGCCAGAGTGCCATCACCGGCGAACTGCTCGACATCGTGGCGGGCTTTGAAGCATTGACAGAAGGATAAATTGTATTATGGTTGCGTTTCGCAAAAAAGAATCGAAGGACACCCCCGAACAATTGAAGCGGGCTACAGCCGCCAAACCCTGGTGGCGCAACCCCGTCATCAACCGGCGGGCCTGGACTTGGGAAGACTCCCACAAAATCAGCCACAGCGGCGCCTGGTGGCAGCACGCCATCATCTACCAAGTCTCCCCCTGGAGCTTCATGGACTCCGACCACAACGGTGTGGGGGACCTGCAGGGCATCCTCTCTAAAATGGACTACATCGCCTCCTTGGGCGTCGATGCCATCTGGCTGTGTCCCATTTTTGAGGCGGCGATGGACGATTTCGGCTATGACGTCACCGGAATGCTTGATGTCGATCCCCTGTTCGGGAGTCTGGACGATTTCGATACCCTGCTGGATGTCGCCCACAGTTTGGGACTCAAGCTACTCATTGACCAAGTTTGGAACCACACTTCCCACAAACATCCCTGGTTCGTAGAAAGTCGCAAAAGCCGGGACAATCCCCGGGCGGACTGGTACGTTTGGGCCGACAGTCCCGACGAGTGTTCGCCGCCCAACAACTGGGTGTCGGCGTTCATGGGAAAAAGCGCCTGGGAGTGGGACCCCCACCGGGAGCAATATTACTTTTACAATTTTTTGCCCAGCCAGCCGGAGTTGAACTGGCACAATCCGGACGTGGTGGACGCGATTTTGAAGCGGGCTAAATTTTGGCTCGATCGCGGGGTGGACGGGTTCCGCCTGGATGCGGTCAACTTCTACATCCACGATGCCGAACTGCGGGACAACCCGCCACGCCCCGAAGGTGCTCCCCAACCGGAGGGGGTCGATCCGGACAACCCGATGGTGGATTACGAGTTCAAGTACAATTTCTGCCGCCCGGAAAACCTGGATCTCCTCAAACCGATCCGGGAGTTGGTGGATCAGTATCCCGGCGTGGTGACGCTGGGGGAGGTGACGCTGTGCGAGGATTCGGTGGCACTCTCCAGCCAGTACGTTGACGGCCGCGATCGCCTGCACATGACCTACAACAGCGCCCTGCTGATCGACGAGTCGATGACGGCGGACCTGATGCGCCGCACCATGAAGCGCGTGCAGAAGCATTTCACCCACGGCGGACAGTGCTGGATGGTGGGCAACCACGATTACGGAAGGTTGCGATCGCGCTGGACGGGAACCGACATCAACGGCCAACCCTACACCGCCGAATTCTACCAGATGATGGCGGCGGTGCTGCTGTCCCTGCCGGGGGCGTTCTGCCTCTACCAGGGGGACGAACTGGGGTTGCCGGAGGCGCAAATTCCCAAGGATATCCCCGAAGACGAAATCAAAGATCCCTTCGGAAAAGCCCTCTATCCGATGGTGCCCGGGCGGGACGGCTCCCGCACCCCCATGCCCTGGGTCGGCGATGCCCCCAACTGCGGCTTCACCCCGGCGGAGAAACCCTGGCTGCCGATCCCCAAGCGCCATGTTTCCCTGGCGGTAGACGTGCAGAACCGAGATCCCGACTCCCACCTCAACACCTGGCGCCGCCTCCTGCACTGGCGCAAACAGCAACCGGCTCTAATTGCGGGCAGTTTCGAGTTGTTGGATACGGACGACCCCCTATTCGGATTTATCCGCGAATACGCCGAACAGCGCCTGCTGTGCCTGTTCAACATCAGCAACGAGAAGATCGTTTACGAACTCAAGCAATACGGCGCCTGCGACCCGGCGCAAAATCTGGGCTTCGACTTCCACAAAATCGGCGATCGTCTGGAGTTGCCGCCTTTCGGCGTGTTTTTTGCCAATTTGCCCCTGTCTTGAGGGAAGGGAGTCGGGAGTCGGGAGTCGGGAGTCGGTAATAGGTAATAGGTAATAGGTGCTCGGTATTTACACAGCCTACCTTTCCTTTCGCGTTTTCCGATTCTCGATTCCCGATTCTTGATTCCCGGTTCCCGATTCCTTTTTCTGATGCCCAAGGAGAACTGATAACACTTATGACACATTTACCGACTATCGATCAAACGGCGATCGTTCAAAACCCCACCGTGTCTCACGACTGGTGGCGTTACGCCGTCATTTACCAGGTGTATCCGCGCAGTTTTATGGACAGCGACGGGGACGGCGTGGGCGACCTGCAAGGCATCATCCAAAAGCTGGATTACATCGCCTCCCTCGGCGTGGATGCGGTTTGGGTGTCGCCCTTTTACAAGTCCCCCATGAAAGATTTCGGCTACGATATTTCGGATTATCGCGCCGTCGAGCCGATGTTCGGCACGTTGGAGGATTTCAAAGAACTTCTGCAACAGGCCCACGATCGCGATCTGAAAGTGCTCATTGACCAGGTTTGGAACCACACCTCCAACCTGCACCCCTGGTTTCTGGAAAGCCGCCAGGACCGCACCAACCCCAAGGCGGACTGGTACGTTTGGGCCGACCCGAAACCGGACGGCACCCCCCCCAACAACTGGCTGGCGACCTTCGGC
Organism: Lyngbya sp. CCY1209; assembly: GCF_055795065.1. Lineage (NCBI taxonomy): Bacteria > Bacillati > Cyanobacteriota > Cyanophyceae > Oscillatoriales > Microcoleaceae > Lyngbya > Lyngbya sp. CCY1209. The sequence continues at coordinate 7,975 of NZ_JAYFER010000213.1, read as the reverse complement.
GGCAGCGCCTGGACTTGGGAAGACCAGCGGCAACAGTATTATCTGCACAACTTCCTCGCCGAACAGCCGGATCTGAACTGGTACAATCCGGAAGTGGTCGAAGCCATTTTAGATGTCGGCCGGTTCTGGCTGGATTTGGGCGTGGACGGCTTCCGCCTGGACGTGATCAATTTTCTCACCCACGATCGCCAATTGCGGGACAACCCCACCCGCCCCGACCACATCGGGCGTCCGGCGGGGGCCGGCGCCAACGACCCGTTTTTTAACCAAATTAACCTCTACAATTTCTGTCAGCCGGAAACCTTGGAATTACTCGAACCGATCCGCGAAATGATGGACGGCTATCCGGGGACGACGACCCTGGCCGAAATCAGTTCCGCCGAAGATGCGATCGGCACCTCCGGCGAGTATGTGGCGGGGGACAAGCGGCTGCACATGGCCTACAATTCCTCGTTGATGAGCAACGAGCCCCTCAGTTACGATCGCCTGCGGGAAATTATCGAGACGGTGGAGGCGAAGTTGGGCAACGGGGTAATTTGCTGGACCGGTGGCACCCACGATTTTCCCCGCCTCAAGTCCCGGTGGCTGGAGTTTTTGATCGAAGACTCTTTCACCCAAGAAGCTTTCGACCATATGTTCGTCGCTTTGCTGCTGTCGCTGCAGGGGAGTTGCTGCATTTATCAGGGGGACGAGTTGGGTCTGACCCAGGCGGAAATCCCCTTTGAAAAAATGCAAGATCCGTTCGGGTTGGCGGGTTATCCGGCGATCAAAGGCCGGGACGGTTCCCGCACGCCGATGCCCTGGGTGAAAGAGGCGAAGAATGCCGGGTTCACGACGGCGGAGGAACCGTGGCTGCCGATACCGGAAGAGCACCTGCCGGCCGCGGTGGACCGCCAGGAAGAAAAGCGGACTTCCCTGTTAAATAAATACCGCCGCCTGATCAAATGGCGCCGGGAACAGCCGGCGTTGCGGTGGGGAAATCTGAAGTTACTCGACACCCCGGAACCGCTGGTGGCGATCGAGCGCCGCTGCGAGGAACAGCATCTGCTGTGCGTGTTCAATTTGAGTCCGATGGTGGTGCACTTCGACGTTTCCGCCTATCCGGAATGCGTTGACGCCAACGAGGCGGATTTCTTCAACCGCTGGTACGACAATACCGTTGAGTTGCCGGGATACGGGGTATTTTTCGGGGTAATTCCCGAGTGATGAAATGGGGGGCGAACTGCCCCCCGTCTGGCGATGGAGATGGGGCGATCCGGCTTGCATCCGAGCCGGTCAAAAATCCAATGGTTCTCCATTAAAATCGAGAAAATTTTCGATGAATCCGACACCGGCTTCATCTCCAACATCTGCGGCATAATGGTTTAAAATTTGGATCGTTTCATCCGGCGTATTTCCATCCTCAGATGAGAAATTTAGGATCAGGGTTGTCCCCTCCCGGTCAACATAAATCTCATCAAAATTGGCGATAACGAGAGTGTCCTCGCCCCCCTCATCAAAGATTTGGCTGCCTCCCGATATTCCCGCATCTAACTGATATTCATCATTTCCCAGGCCGGCTTGCAGAATATCCGCCCCCCCTTCGAGGGCATTCAAAAATTCATCGGCCGCACTGCCGATTAAAGTATCATTCCGATCCGAACCGTAAACACCCTCAATCCGAATTAAAGTATCCGTCCCGTCCAAACCGTCGGAAGCGATGCCAGTATTCAGGTCAACAAACACCCCATTGAGAGCATTTTCATAGTTCGCAAAATCTTCGTCACCATCTCCACCGTCGAGGGTATCATCCCCCGCCCCCCCAAACATCGTATCATTCCCATCTCCGCCGAAAAGGCTGTCATTTCCCACGGGTGTCCCCCGGAATACTGCGCCCTCCGACTCGCTGATAAATTCGGGGTTATCCCCCTGTAAATTGTCGTCGTTAGAGTTGCCGATCAGGGTATCGTTGCCGGCATTGCCGTACAGGGTATCGTCGCCGGAGAGTCCGTCGAAGGTATCATCATTATCCGTGCCGATCAGTTGATCGGGTCCGGTCGTGCCTTGTACGGGGAAGGCTTGCAAAATGTTTTGTCCGGTGAGATTTCCGACGGTTTCGATGAAACCGGTTCCGGGTTCGAGGTTGTTGAAGAAATCGATAATTTGTAAATCGGTTGACGGGTTGAAAATGCCATCGGCGTTGAGGTCTACCCACAACTCGGTATTTAATTCGCCCCCCCGCGTCACGCCAATTTGTCCGGGGTTGAAACCGATCGCCAACGCCGCTCCTTGAATGACCAAAGCATCGTTACCGCCATCATCTTCAATCAAGCTACCGCCGGCCGTCGCCGCTTCTAGAAGGTAGAAGTCATGACCCGCACCCGCAAACAGGCTGTCGGCGCCGCCGCCTCCCGCGAGGGTATCGCTGCCGCGCGCGCCCCGGAGTTCGTCGTTGCCGGTCCCCCCATCGAGGTTGTCGTTGCCGGTACCCCCTTCTAAAGTGTCGCGGCCTTCATCCCCAAAGAGGCGATCGTCCCCTTCATTTCCGAAGAGTCGGTCGTCGTCCCGGCCGCCGGATAAAATATCGTTGCCTTCTCCCCCAAAGAGCGCATCAAATCCCCCATCTCCGGAGAGGCGATCGACCCCTTCATTTCCGAGCAACTCGTCGTCACCTTGACCGCCAAATAGGGTATCATTTCCGCCGTCACCTTCGAGATAATCATTGCCACCATTGCCACTCAGGAAGTCATCCCCGGCGTCGGCAAACAGTTCGTCATTTCCACCCCCGCCGACGAGAATATTGTCGAGGACATTTCCGGCGATCAAATCCCCTTCGTCCCGACCTTCTAAGGGCAGATTCGTCCCCTCATCGGCAAAGATAAAGTTTTGTACGCCATTCAAAGGCTCGCCGGCCGAGGGAACAAAAACCAGGTTGCCGGTTTCTTGCGAGTCGGCGGGCAAGTTATCGAAAAATTCGACAATTTGATCCCCGGACAAGTTGCCAACCCGGTCAAAATTACTGCCTTCTGAGTCGAAGAAATTGAAGATGGTGATATCATTTCTGAAGTCGATCTGGCCGTTGGCGTTGAGGTCGATAAACAGGATATCATCCAGTTTTGCCAGACCTCTTATATCTTCTAACAAGTAGTTTTCATCGCCATCATCGCCATCATCGCCATCATCATCCTTAGCAAAATCGGGAAGCATTGCATTTTCTAGGATGATAGTATTCACCCCTTCGGCGTCATCAATCATTGTGCCTCCGGCGGTATGGGCATCCAATTCATAGCGATCGCTTCCCGCACCCCCTTCGAGAATGTCGCCCCCATTGGCGACCAAAGTATCGTCGCCTTCGTTGCCGTACAACTCATCTTCACCCCGACCGCCATCGAGTTTATTGTCGGCATCATTTCCGACGATCGTATCGTTGCCTTCTCCCGAAAAAGCATTTTCAATCTCGCTATTTTCTGCCAGATATAACGGTTGTTCCGGCAAAAAATTTTCGGTCAAATTGCGCCCGGGCAAGAGGCTAAATTCGCCGGGATTGAGGTTGAGATTGACGCGATCTGTAATCGCGGCAACGTTGATCGTGTCGATCCCTCCGTCGGTATCGGTTAAAGTTTTTCTGAAATCGTCAGGGTCGGTAAAACTGGCGAATTCATTGGTGTAGATGTAGGTATCGTCCGCCGTTATTTCATCGCCATAAACTCTCAAAGTTGCCCCCAGCAGTTGACCGATATTGTTCCCGCTGGTTTCATCTTCTCCCGTGTTTTCCGGGTCGTTTTCGTCGCTATTATCGGATACACTTAACGTCCAAACTCCCGCGCCGGTTTCTCCCCAGTGACGGGAACTGGTCAACGTGTAATCGAGGGAATCGCCTTTAAAACCCGTATCTCCATCGTCCGTCTGGGTCGAGTAGGGGACGCGATCGAGCAAAACGCTTTCCGTCCCATCGGGGGAAGTGAGGGTGACAACTAAATCCTGAAATTGTCCGTGTTCGATCTCGATGTCGAGTTCGATTTTATCGATATCAATTCCGTCAGAAATAGTGAAGGTTTGAATCAGGGGATTGTCGGGTTGATTGTCGGGAATTTCCAAACCCTCGGAGGGCAAAGATAAACTCGCTTCCTGGACCGTTTCGTTGGCTGCGGTATGCTGCATTTCCCAGGTTTCTGCCAACCGCACAGCCGCCGTCGCATCCACCAACCCAAAACCGTAATCGTGGCTGATGTGAAGTCCGCCGCCATTCCAGTCGATCGCACCGTTAAACGTCCAGGTATCGTTACTGTAGTTAAACTCCTCTTGGGCTCGGTTTGTCGGGTCGGTTTGTCGGGCGGAATAGGCCAATATTTCCTGTACATCTCGATAACCCAAATTCGGGTTCGCTTCCAACATCAACGCGACGACACCGGACACCATCGGCGTCGCCGAAGATGTCCCATTAAAGCGATTATTATAGTTGATGTTGACCAAGTTCGGAGCGGAGCCGGGATTTTTGCCGACATCACCCGTGCGATCGGTGGTGACGATGCTGCCGTCTTCTCCAAAGGCGGAAACTAATAAGGGGGCTCCCGGATTACTGTAATCGGCAACCACTCCGTTATTATCGATCGCGGCCACAGCAATAACATGACGGTTATTTTCATCATTGCCGGAGTTGACATTTCGGCCCCGTCGTTCTTCTTCTGGCAGGTTCTTATTAACCTCGTCGCGTTCGTTTCCTCCCGCCCAAACGAAGACCGTTCCGAGTCCGTCTCGTCCGTCGGTGACGGCATAGTTTATTGCCGAACCCGGGGTCGGCAATTCCTTGAAGTTCCCATTTTCTTGAAGCTCAAAGTGAGTAGACCCGCCCCAACTATTGCTGGAAACGTCAAAGTTGACTGCACTCTCTAGACTGGTAATACTGTCAGTCAATTTGAAGCTGGCGAGGGTTGCTTCATAAGCGACGCCGACCGTGCCGATACCATTACGAGCGGCGGCAATTGCCCCGGCTACGTTGGTTCCATGACTGTTATCTCCTCCCGGTTCGGGCAGCGGACCGCTACCGATATTCTCGGGTTGATCGATGCGTTTGTCGTAGTTTCGAGCCAGGTCTTCGTGGTCGGCATCGACACCATTATCGATCACCTGAACTTTGACGTCTCGACCCGTGTAGGTCGGCCAGAGGGGGACAACGTTGAGGTCAATTCCCGGCGTTCCGGGTTCAACTGGGTTGTTGGTAACGCCTTGGCCGGTATTCAATAGCCACCATTGTTCTTTGAACAGCGGATCGGTTGGTAATGACATGATACACCCCTGATTTTTGGTCAAATTTGTGTCGGGCAGAGTTGATGCGATCGCCCCCGGTTTTTGGGGGCGTAAGAAAAGCCGTATTGGGGGACGCTGATTTTATCTATTATCCGTCACATCTCGATTTTTTTGCCTCTTTAATAGACGAAAATTGCGCCGCTCTGCTGGATGTCGATGACTTGTCCCATATCGTCTCCGAGCAAGTCCGGTCCTGCAGCTTGGTTGACGATGACGGTGAGGGAGTCCTCCGAGTTGGGGACGAATTCAAATTGGAAATAGTGAGGAGATGTGTCCGGCAAGTTTTGGTCGGTGTGGCTGACCGAAATATTTACCTCCACATCTTCCAAACTCAAATTGAGTTTTTCGTTAGCCGGCAATGTTTGGGGAACTGTATCTGGAGAAATATCGGTCAGATCGCAATCCAACTGATACTCGGTTTGATTGACCACCTGCACTTGCATGGGAAATTTGGGATTCTGCATCCTGGCCACCGGCTTTTGCCAAGCATTGCCTTGAATCCCCAGAGACAGCAAAATCATCAGGGAGCCCGCCAGCTTTTTGGCGTTTAAAATGGGCACAAATTGAATCTTATTCGCCATTTTTTTTTCAGACATATCGCAGGTATTTAACGAGGTTAATAGGGGAAAATAGACGGGGCGATCGCTCAACATCCGTCGGCCAGATATTCTAGGGCAATCCAACCCCGGATGGGAGAGCCGATCAGAACCCACTCATCCACCGGTTCGCCGGCGGCAATTTCCACGATCGCGCCGTACCGCAAAACTTGGAGGACTTCTGATTCCAGATCGGGCATTTCATGGACGTTGACGCGATCGCCCACGACGCAAACTTTTCGCCCCGGCTGCAGTTGGGCGATCCGGGTATTTTCTGAATGGCTTTGAGTCGAAAAATGGGATATTTTCGATATTTTTGATGACTCCGCTGCGGCTTCTGAGAGTGAAAAATTGAGCGCTGCTGGCCCGGTCAACAAGACTAAAATTGCTGTGAATGGTATCCACAAGCGATGGGATTTCAATTGGTTCATCTTGGAGTTGAGATGTGAATCGGGTTCGAGGGGATTGGAAAATTTTCCACCCCCGTGGATTCGGGCCGTTCGTGAATCGGATGGCGGCCGGGAGTGCGATCGCATTTCGCGAGTCAATTTAAATGTGCGGGCTTTTGCCGGCTCCGGACATTTCAAACTTCGTCACGATTTACGATGTCCAATTGTCTCGAACTTAATGAGGACGGATGATCCTCCTTTTTACGGATCAGTTGAGCCGATTTTAAATATACACTGAAAACACTGTCGCGTCTATCGGTGAAATTACAGAGTTATCATTCCCATGGGCGGGCCGCGACAGGACTCGAAAAGTGGCTCGCCGCGGCCCTCGAAAAAAATGCGATCGCGCCCCAGGCCAATCCCGTCCCCGAAAACGGCGATTCGGTGGCCACCAGTTGACCGAACCCGACCGGCCCAAATCGTCTATAGTAAGGAAGTCGCGATCGCCCCGTCACTCTCGCCCCAGGTTCAACCCCAGCCATGTCCCCACTGCTTCAGGTTCGCAACCTAGAAACCCGCTTTGTCACCGCCGATGGGGTGGTGCGGGCCGTCAACGGCATCTCCTACGACATCCATCCGGGGGAGACGGTGGGAATCGTGGGGGAGTCGGGCTCGGGAAAAAGTGTCGGCGTGCTGTCGATTTTGCGGTTAATTCCATCGCCGCCGGGGGAGATTTCGGGGGGCGAAATTCGGTTTGAAAATCGGGATCTCCTCAAATGCGATCGCGCCACATTGCGCCACATTCGGGGCAACAAAATTTCCCTAATTTTCCAAGATCCGATGACTTCCTTAAATCCGGTTCTGACCGTCGGCAAGCAAATCACGGAGTCGATCAAACTCCATTTGGGACTGACCCAAACTGAGGCGGAAAAACGGGCGATCGCGCTATTGGAAAAAGTTGGAATTTCCGACGCAAAACGGCGACTGAGTAGCTACCCGCACCAATTTTCGGGCGGGATGCGGCAGCGGGTGATGATCGCGATGGGGTTGGCTTGCGACCCGCAATTATTGATAGCGGACGAACCGACCACCGCCCTCGATGTCACCGTCCAAGCCCAGGTTGTTGACTTGATCAAAGAGTTGCGAAAAGAGATCGGCATGGCGGTGATTTGGATTACCCATGACCTCGCACTTATGGCCGGACTGAGCGATCGCATTTTGGTGATGTACGCGGGTCAAATTGTCGAAGAAGCCCCCGTTTCTCAACTGTACAATACCCCCCGCCATCCCTACACCATCGGGCTGTTAGAAAGCCTGCCAAGACCCGATCGCGACCTGGGAGAAACGTTGCCCGCGATCGAAGGGATTCCCCCGGATTTGACCGACTATCCGAAGGGCTGTCCGTTCGCCCCCCGCTGCCGGTACGCGATCGACCGTTGTTTCGAGGAAGATCCGGATTTGGAAGTTGTCGGAACCGGCCACAAAGTTGCCTGTTGGGTGAAGCCGGAGATTGACAAAAATCAAATTTTGTGATAGTTAAACATCATGTTTGATCCCCCTAAATCCCCCTTAAAAAGGGGGACTTTGAGTTAATTCTCCCCCCTTCCTCCCCCCTTTCTCCCCCCTTTCTCCCCCCTTTCTCCCCCCTTACAAAGGGGGGCTGGGGGGGAGGGGGGGTGGGGGGGATGGGGGCGGGGGGGGGAG
>NZ_JAYFER010000212.1:0-1690 GCF_055795065.1 Lyngbya sp. CCY1209 | reverse complement strand
GGCTCGAAAAAAATTTTGCCGAAGGGTTGACAGGGTGGCGCCAATTCCGATAAGATATTGACATTATCCTCCATAATGGGAGTGGATGTCGAAATAAAAAAATCACAACTATTTCCATTATCTAAAAAGTGTATCGCAAAGTCAATGGGAAGTCAAGGGGTTGGGAAAAAAAGGCCGGTTTGGCAACAAAATTTAACATTTTTTTTTCCGAACCGCGATCGCCGTCAATGGGAAGCGGACTGTTCCAGACAGCCGCAGGCTTCCTGCAAATAGCGATACCAGGCATCCATCCCCTCCCCGGTGCGTGCAGAAACTTCCAATATTTTCGCCGAGGGTACGATGCGGCGGATATTTTCGGTGGCGGCATTGCGATCGAATCCCACCACCTCGGCGATATCGATTTTGTTGATAATCGCCACGTCGGCGGTTTTGAACAGGGTGGGATATTTGAGGGGTTTGTCTTCGCCTTCGGTGACGGACAGGAGTGCGACGCGGATATTTTCGCCGAGATCGTAGGCTGCCGGACAGACCAGGTTGCCGACATTTTCGATAAACAATAATTTCAGGTCGTCGAGGTTGATTTGAGTCAACGCCTGGGATACCATGTCGGCTTCGAGGTGACAGATGCTGCCGGTGGTAATTTGGACGACTTCCATTCCCGATCGCCGCAGCCGTTTGGCGTCGTTGTCGGTTTCGAGATCTCCGACGATGACGGCACTTTTGAGGCGATCGCCGAGATCCGTCAGGGTTTTTTCAATTAAAGCGGTTTTTCCGGAACCGGGGGAGGAGAGGACGTTCAACACGAATAATTGTTTCGCCAAAAAGAAGCCGCGATTTCGTTCGGCGAGTCGGTCATTTTTGGAGAGGATGGCGGCGTGCACGTCGAGGGTTTGATGGGTGTGGGAATGGTCGTGGTGATGGTCGGGGTTGTGATGGTGTTCGTGTCCGTCTTCGTGGCTGTGGATGTGGACGGTTCCGGGTGTGACAGAACAACCGCAATTGGTACACATAGTTACGAAACCTCCAACGATGTCAATTCTAATTCTTTTCCTTGGCGGATGTCGAGGCTGAGTTCGCCACACTCGGGACATTCGTAGAACCAAGTTTCCGGTTCAAACTCTTGCCGACAGTGGCGGCAGTGGCAGCGGACGGGGATGGATTCGATCTCGAAGTTGGCGTTTTCGGCGATCGTTCCTTCCGTCACCACGTCGAAGGCGAATTTCAGCGCTTCGGGGACGACGCCGGACTGGGCACCCACCCGCATTTTAATCCGGTGAATCCGACCGGCGCCTTTTTCTTTAGCTTGTTCTAATGCGATCGCCAGGGTCTGTTCCATAATGCCGACTTCGTGCATCGCGGTTCCTCTGAATGTTGGGGGAGTCGGGAGTGGGGAGTCGGGAGTCGGGAGTCGGGAGTCGGGGACAATTCTTGATCTCCGTTTCCTTGTAGATTATAACAGTTGTCGATCTGCTGCGATACGGTTCGATCCCCCATTATCCCCCCTGATCTCCCCCCTTACAAAGGGGGGGTAGGGGGGATGGGGACTTTGAGTTAACCCATAACTTGTGGTTTTCTCCTTCCTGTCTGTTGCCATCACTATGATTTCTAATTTTCGAGAATCATACTATATATATGTACGATTTCAGAGAACGGGTGGATTGAGCGATCGCTTTCGAGAGAGAGATTGAGA
>NZ_JAYFER010000211.1:0-11206 GCF_055795065.1 Lyngbya sp. CCY1209 | reverse complement strand
CACTTTGATAATGCCTTTGAGAATCCAGCTTTGGATTACTTAAGAATCTGCGTGGTTTTAACCCGCAGAGTATCAACCACCAAGTCCGCCAGTCCCTGGAGTTGGAAAAAATTTTGACCACCGCCGTCACCACCATCCGGCAGACCTTGGACGCCGATCGCGTGACGGTGTTTCGCTTCGATGCGGACGGGGCGGGTACGGCGATCGCGCGAAGCCGGCGGAAAGCCAGGACACCCCTTTCGGAACCCTCCCCCGACGGGCCCTACACCCTCGACGCCCCCATCATGCGATCCGGCGGGGACGGGACGGCCGAGGTTTGGGGATTGTTGATGGTCCGCGCCCACCCCCGGGCCCAAAATTGGGATCTGGCGACCCCTTCGTTTTTGCGGCGGCTCGCCGACCAACTCGCGATCGCCATCCGGCAGTCGGAATTGTATCGGGAGGCTCAAACTCAACTGACGAGACACCGGCAAATCGCCGACCGCCTCCAACACGACGTCCTGCACGATACCCTCACCGGCCTGCCCAACCGCACTGCCCTGATGAAACGCCTGTGCCAAGTCTGTCAGCCCCGGGAACCGGGCGACGGATTTTCCAAGTTCGCCATTTTGTTCTTGGATTTCAACGGCTTCAAGAAGATCAATGATAGCTGGGGTCACGCCGCCGGCGATCGGGTCCTCAAGATTGTCGCCCGACGCCTGCAAACCTGCATCCGCGACACGGATTTGGTCGCCCGCCTGGGGGGGGATGAATTCGTCATCCTCCTCGAACCGATCCGGGAAATTGCAGATGCCATCGAAGTCGGCGATCGCATCCATCAAGTGCTGCAAGGGGCGATCGAGCTTCAGGAGACGACCCTGACCATCGCAACCAGTATCGGGATCGCGATCGGCCAGTCCCCCTCCGCCGTCCCCGAACAGTTGTTGGACGAAGCCGACCGCGCCATGTATCAGGCCAAACGTAAGGGACTCCCCCATGTGGTTTTTGGCGATGCCGGCGGTTCGGATTTTTGGGCAAATTCGTAGAGGACGGGAGATTCTCATCCCCCGTCCTCACAATATCGGCTGTCAAGACCGGCCCATCGATTGGTTCGACAACAATTTAATTTTTCTGACACCATTAATGCACCCAGCGATCGGTTCCGGACTTAGGAGTTTTTCTGGCTCCGACGGCTGGCAACCAGACCGACTGCAACGGCGCCGAGACCGAATAAGGTGGCCGGTTCGGGAACGCTGGCCGGCGCGATCGATTCCACCATGACCACCAAGTCATTGTAGTCGCGATCGGTGTGACCGCCCACCCACAAATCCTCGAACGCGATGATAAATTCGTTGTCGGTGAAGAGTCCGGGTGCCTTACCCGGTAAAGCCATCGTGGTTGCATCGTCTCCCTCGTAAACGACAGCTTGTTGGTAGCCTCCGTTGTTTAGGGCGTTTTGCGTGTAGAAGGTTTGGCCGCCTCCGTTGGTCAGATAGAAACCAAACTCGTTGCCAAAGTCAGTGTAGAAGTTGTATGAGGGTGAAGTGGTGGGTACACTGGCGCCGGGAGCAAATGGAATGGTAGAAACCGAAACCGAACCGTCGGCCAGGAAGGTGAAATAAGAGCTATCCCCCTCATCGTTGGCTCCGCCAAATAATTGGATTTTTGTCCCCGCCGCATTGTAAATACCGAAGATATTGTCCGGTGCATAGCCCGCAATCTCGAACATGAAGCTGGCAGTGCTATTGCCGGTGGCGGTGCTTGTAAACCACTCATAACCGGTTTGGTCATTTACCGTGTCCACCCCCGGACCGTCGGTGGTGATGCCATCGAGTAACTCTTGGAGCGAGTATCCAGATCCATCCCAGCTCGTGCCGAAGTCGGCGGCTCCCGCAGATTGGGGGGCTAAAAATACGCCGGCCAAAGCTAAAGGAAGAGTGGCGATGGAAGCAACGATTTGAGTTTTCATGAGAATCGAACCCCTTGTTTGGTCTTTCTTCTTATTTACATATTGGCACAGCCGTATAATCACGGTCAACGCTAAAATGGACATTTTACAGAAGCTTCGTAAATGCACGGATGGCTTTACCAGACCTTGATCCATTGATAGTGAAAATCCGGAATTATCAAACTTGATATATGTGCGCCCCGGTGATCAACTCGGTAAACATTCGGAAATTGACCTCGAAAAACACCCGATCGCAGGTTGACAAAAACGTTAAATTATGGTAATAAATTAGAAGAATTGACCATCCCATACCTCCCCACCCTTTTCCCGTTTCCCAAACTTCTCTCCCATCCCGACCGTCAACCCCAATGTCCGGGGTTCCAGGAATCGGAGGCAGCGTCCGAGATGGCGGCACTTTCGCGATCGCCTCAAGTCGTGTTAGAATTCAGCCAGCCCGAGAAAGGAGACAACGAGAACCATCGGCACCAGTATTTAACCGGATTTGATATCAACCCAAGTTGATGATAAAGGACGAGAGGTTCTCACCCCCCGTCCTCACAATATCGCCTGTCAAGACCGGCCAATCGATTGGTTCGACAACAATTAATTTTTGTAACAACATCAATGTATCCAGCGACGCGCTCGGGACTTAGGAGTTTTTCGGGCTCCGGCGGCTGGCAACCAGACCGACGGCAACGGCGCCGAGACCGAATACGGTGGCGGGTTCGGGAACGGAAGTGGTAAACGCAGCGCCAGAGAAAGTCATACCCTCGATCAGATCACCACTTGCCAGTAAGGCTTCAACTTCAGCAACAGTTGTACCAACCTTTTGGAATGTCAGGTTGCCGGCACCCTTATAGGTTTGACCACCAATGTTAAAGTCTCCGAAGAGGTCAACATTAATACTCACTAAACCATATTGTGGATTACTCTCTGAGAGCCGGTAGCTGGCTTGATATAGCTCAAAAGTGTCTACTCCGTCCTGGATACTAGCGTTCGCTAGAGTTGATAGACCACCCCAACCCAGATCACTGTTACCAAAGTCGATGAAAGAGTTGCCACCTTCAACTTGAACAGGCGAGAGTAAAGTCGTGAAGTCTTGAGCCGTGAAGTCTTCAATACTGGCCGTGTCAAAACCTTCAAAGATGCCTGTAGCAGATGTAATTCCGATCGGAGTGATCGGCTCGGGGTTAAAGTCTAATCCCTCATCGCTTAATGTCACTGTGCTCATTCCACCAGGAAGTAAAAAGCCACCGCCGATTTGAAATTCACCAAAACCAGCAGCGTTAGCAGCACCGGCTCCGGAAAGTACACCGGCTAAAGCAAAAGGAAGAGCAGCGATGGAAGCAAAGATTTGAGTTTTCATGGTCAATCCCTGGTTTGAGTAGGTCTGGTTCGTTATTTACATATTGGCACAATCTGATGGAAACAGTCAATGCTCGAAGGGAGCTTTTACTGAAGCTTCGTAAACAGACAAATGGTTTTGCGAATCCGATCAAAGAAGGGTGAAAATACGGATTTATTAAGCTTGATCAATAAACAACTTCGCTCCATTGATAGTGAAAATACGGAGTTATTAAGCTTGATCAATAAACAACTTCGCTCCATTGATAGTGAAAATACGGAGTCATTCAGCTTGATCGAGTTGGCCCGTCAGGGACGGGGTCTGAAAATTTCCCAAATTTTCTCGTTCGGGTCAGGTCGTGTTAGAATTCGGCCGGTCCAAGAGTTCAAATCGATCATGGAAACTATCTCGATCGCCCGAGTTCGCCGACACCTCCACCACTGGATTGAGACGTTCTTGAGCGTCCCCCACCCCAACTTCGGCGGACTGCCGCCCTGTCCGTTCAGCCGAAAAGCCTGGAGCGAAAACCGGGTCGCGATCCGCGACAGCGCACCCATCGCCCCCTTCAATTGCGACAACCTGGAAAATACCGCGATCGTTGCCGCCGAGCGGTGGGGGGACGACCTCGACGTTTTCATCCTCGTCGCCCCCACCGACGTCGCGGACCCGCAACACCTCGATCGCCGCATCCGGGATCTCAATCAAATCCTGGCGACATTCGATCTCGTCGCCTTGGCGGACTGTCCCCGCAATCCCGCCACCACCCTCAGCCACACCGACACCAGCAACGGCCGCTACACCCTCGTTTTGATTCAAAAACTCAGCCACCTGCAAACCGCCAGCGATCGCCTCCGAGAAACCGACTACTACAAAAACTGGTCTGAAGCCGATTTTGAGAACATCGTCAACTGGCGATCGCACCTCGTGCGCCGGGTGTAGGGTGTAGGGTGTAGGGTGTAGGGTGAGTTGGACTCTCAAATTGCCACAAAAAAACCCCGAACCGGGGTCGAAAAAATACGAAAACTGTGAAGCTACCTTAAAGCAGGTAGAGCAAGATAAACAAAATAATCCAGATCACATCCACGAAGTGCCAATACAACTCGGCGGCTTCCGGGCCGAAGTGGGACTCCTGAGAATAGTGACCCGCCTTTCGGGAACGGAACAGCACCCCCGAAATCAGCAGGACGCCGAAAGTAACGTGCAGGCCGTGAAACGCCGTCAAAACGTAAAAGCAACTGGCGTACAGGTTCGTCGTCAACCCGAACTCCAAACTGCTGTACTCGTAGATCTGGCCCGCCAAGAAGACAATCCCCATAATCGCCGTCGCCGCGAACCAGACCCGCAAACCCGCCTCGTCGTCCTTCTTAATCGCCCTGTTGCCGCGATTCATAACGAAACTGCTCGAAATCAGGATCAGCGTATTGATACCCGGTAAAAGCAATTCCCGCTCGATCCCCTCCGGTGGCCACTGTTCGGACATCGCCCGATAGATCAAATAGGCCGAAAACATCCCCAGGAAGATCATACTTTCCGCCACCAGGAAAACCACCACTCCGAGTATGCGGTGATCGGGGTGTTCTTCGTGATGACCTTCCGAACCGACCGTTTCCTGTTGATAACCGAGGACGGTTTGAGACTCGTCAACTGTTGAACCTTGCATGAATTTTTAATCCGAGTAGTAATACAAACGGGCGATCGCGCCCGAGACGGAGGGCGGATGCCCTCCCATTTCTTCAGGAACAATTCGAGATTATTCCGAATCCTCCGACTCGCCCAACAGCGATGAAGATTGGGCTTCCGAAAGGGGGACGCCGACTTCTTTTGCCCGGGGCGGGGCGCTGCCGGCCATCTCTTTCAAACGGGCGCGGATTGCCAAGGTCTTCTTCGTACCGTAGTCGTAGGGACCCGTTCTCAAAACCGGCGTCCCGTAGAAGTTTTCGATCGGCGGCGGAGAAGACGTCATCCACTCCAGCGTCAACGCATCCCAGGGATTTCCGGGAGCTTTGGGCCCTTTGAACCAACTCCAAACCGCGTTGATGATAAACGGGAACGTCGAAACCGCCAATATATAAGTACCGATGGTGCAGACGACGTTGAGATCCGTGAATCGGGGGTCGTACATGGCGACCCGGCGGGGCATCCCCTGGAGTCCCAAAACGTGCATCGGCATGAACGTCAGATTGGCTCCGATCAGAGTGAGGACGAAGTGAACCCGCCCCCAGGTTTCATTCATCATCCGCCCGGTCATTTTGGGGAACCAGTGGTAGATGGCGGCAAAAATGCCGAAAACCGCACCCCCAAACAGGACATAGTGGAAGTGGGCGACCACGAAGTAAGTGTCGTGGACGTGGATATCGAAGGGGACCGACGCCACCATAATTCCCGTGACACCGCCGATGACGAAGGTGGCGATGAAGCCCATCGCGAACAGCATAGCGCTGTTGAGGCGCAGCTTGCCGCCCCAAATGGTCGCCAGCCAGCCGAAGACCTTGATGCCGGTGGGGACGGCGATGATCATGGTGGTGATCATGAAGAACATCCGCAGCCAGCCCGGGGTGCCGCTGGTAAACATATGGTGCGCCCACACGATCAGACCCAAAAAGCTGATGGCGAGGCTGGAGTAGGCGATCGCCTGGTAGCCGAAAATGGGCTTGCGGGCGTGCACCGGCAGGATATCCGAGATCAAGCCAAAGAAGGGCAAGATCATAATATAAACCGCCGGGTGGGAATAAAACCAAAATAAGTGCTGGTACACCACGGGATCGCCTCCCCCCGTGGGATTGAAGAAATTGGTACCCGCCAGCAAGTCGAACGACAGCAGGATCAGGGCGGCGGCGAGGACGGGGGTGGAAAGCAAGATCAGCGCCGAAGCCGCGATCATCGCCCAGCACATCAGGGGCATATCATTCAACCCCATGCTGGGAATCCGCATTTTGAAGATGGTGACGGAGAAATTGACCGCCCCCAAAATGGATGAGGTTCCCAACAATAAAATACTGAGAATCCAAATTTCTTCCCCGACTTTCCCCGACACCAGACTCAGGGGGGGATAGGACGTCCAGCCCGCCTGGGGCGCCTCGATCAGGAAGCTGGCCAGCAGCAGCAGGCCGCCGGGAGGAATCAGCCAGAAAGCGACGGCGTTCAGTTTGGGAAACGCCATGTCCCTGGCACCGATCATCAGGGGGATGAGATAATTGGCGAACCCGGCGCCGGCTGGGACAATCCACAGAAAGATCATGATCGTTCCGTGGACGGTGAACAGGCTGTTGTACATTTCCGGGGCGACAATATCCGCGTCCGGGGTCGCCAGTTCCGTCCGCACGATCCCGGCCATCGCCCCCCCGATCAAATAGAAGATGAAGGAGGTGACGAGATATTGGATGCCGATCACTTTGTGATCGGTGCTGAATCCGAAAAAGTCCTTCCAGTGCCGATCGCTTTCTTCGTAATGAATGGAAGTGTCGGCGGTTATGTTTGCTTGAGCCATAAGAAAAGTGAAAAGTGAAAAGTGAACAGTGAAAAGTGAATGGAATTTTTCTCTGTTCTGTGTTCGGACTCCTGATTTTGGGGCTAAAGCCCGACAACTGGGGTTTGGGCGTGGTGTTTCAAATGGGCGATCGCATCCACATCAACGCCCACTTCGGCCGCGTAGGGGGCCAGATATTCCGCCTCAGACAGTTCGGCCGGATTTTGGGCGAGCGCGGGTTGCCCGTCCGGGTTGTTGGCGAAGCTATTTTCCGACACCCAGGTTTCAAACTCTTCCGGCGTGTGAACCACCATCGTCGTCCGCATGGAACCATGGTAGCCGCCGCAGAGTTCGGCACAAACCACGTTGTAGGTTCCCGGCTTGTTGGCCGTGAACCGCAGTTGGGTGGTGCGTCCCGGGATGGCGTCCTGTTTGAGCCGCAGTTCGGGGACCCAGAGGGCGTGGATCACGTCCTGGGCGGTGATGTTCAACTGCACTTCCTGGCCGACGGGCATATGCAGTTCCCCGGAGATGACTCCGAGATCTTCATAGTTGAAAATCCAGGCGTACTGCAAGCCGTTGACGTTGACGGTGAGATCGGCCGGGGAACCCATTTCTTCGGGAGATGCCCCGATGCCCAGGGCTAGTTGTTTGGGAGAAGGGGTCGAATCCTCCTCCCCGGGGAGCGGTGCCGCGATCGCCGCCCCGGACAGTTTGGCGTGGGCCTGCATGGAATGGGACCCCGACGCCATCGGATCGAGTCCCCCCATCTGGTTATAAATCTCGAAACTGTAAATACCGATCGCCAAAACGATCGCCGCCGGAATCGCCGTCCAGACGATTTCTAAGGGAATGTTACCGTGCACGGGCGGGCCGTCGGTGTCGTCGCCGGGACGGCGGCGGAACCGGATCAGGGAAACGACCAGCGCCCCCTCCACCAGCAAGACGAGGCCGAAGGCGATGGTCATCATCAGGTTGAACAGGCGATCGACCTCCGCCGCTTCCGGGGAAGCCGCCACGGGTAACAGGCCGTTATTCTGACCGTACCAGAGGCTGATGAGGGTAATTGCGATCCCGACCAGCAAAGTTAAGATCGAGCTGGGAATATTCACCGAATACCTCCTTATTGGACACTTCCGATTCCGAGGCCGGGCGGAAGTGCATCTTTGCGTACAGCTTTCGATCCTAAAGGATGGAAGCAGAATTGTTGACAAGTGCCTCCAATTGTCAGCTCGCAGCCGTCCTTCCCAAGGTAAAGCAGATCACAAAAAAAAACACCGGCTTTGCGATCGGGTCTTCAGATTTTTTTTGGGATCGGGCCGCTCCCCCCGCATCGCGAAACACACAAAACTTAAAATAAATGTTAAAAATTGTAATATTTTGCAACAGGCGATTAAAATCCGAAAACTTTCTAAAACCCCGTTCAGATTCGGGTTGCACCGCTAAGGTAGATCGGTAAGAATTATCAAATCAAATCCGAGGATTGGGGATGGGGGCGGGTTCGGGCGATCGCGTACCCGGGCCGGAGTCAAATTTTGACCGCCCGACCCTGCCGACTT
Source organism: Lyngbya sp. CCY1209 (assembly GCF_055795065.1). Taxonomy (NCBI): domain Bacteria; kingdom Bacillati; phylum Cyanobacteriota; class Cyanophyceae; order Oscillatoriales; family Microcoleaceae; genus Lyngbya; species Lyngbya sp. CCY1209. The sequence goes on along the minus strand of NZ_JAYFER010000211.1, from coordinate 2,909 downwards.
TGGGGAATTCCCCCTGGACTTCGGCACCTTTGACCCACCCCAATCCTGTCCTTCGATCAGGTGGAACTCATGGCCAACACTGTCCTCAAGACTGCCGGGATTTCATCCCAAACTCAGCCTCAAGAAAGAATCCGTCGCCTCGTCTGGAAACTGAGCGTCGCCACGCTGCTGTTGATGGCGATTGGCAGCGCCACCCGGGTGATGAACGCGGGACTCGCCTGCCCGGACTGGCCGCTGTGTTACGGTCAACTGGTTCCCGCAAACCAGATGAACCTGCAAGTCTTCCTCGAATGGTTTCACCGGCTGGATGCGGGCCTGATCGGCCTGGGGGCGATCGCACTGGCGGGACTCTCCTGGTGGCACCGCCGGGACCTGCCCAACTGGCTGCCCTGGGCCTCCACGTTCGCCCTGTTTTTGGTTCTATTTCAGGGGATTCTCGGCGGGCTCACTGTGACGGAACTGTTGCGGTTCGATATCGTCACCGCCCACTTGGGGACGGCGCTGCTGTTTTTCTGCACCCTGATCGCGATCGGCTGTTCCCTGATGCCCTACTGGGGCACCGGCAACGCCGGACGCCTGCCCTGGGTGGGTCTGGCCGCGGCGGTTCTGATTTACCTGCAAAGTCTCGCCGGGGGGCTGGTGGCCTCCCAGTGGGCCCTGCACCAGTGTTTGGGGGTCGCGCAACTGTGCGGGGTGATGAACGGCCACATCCTCGGCGTCGTCCCGGCCACCCTGATGACGCTGGGGGTAGTCGCCCTGGCTTGGCGGACGTCCGCCCTCAACCCGATCCTCCGGCGTCTGGCCTACTGGGCCGGCTTCTGCGTCGTCGCCCAGATCGGTTTGGGAGTCGCCACGTTCAAAGTGCACCTGCAAGTTGAACCCCTGACGGTGGCCCACCAGGCGGTGGGGGCGACCTTGCTGGGACTGTTGGTCGCCCTGACGGTGCTGGGACTGCGCGATCGCGGCATCCGTCATTTATCCCAATCCCGCGTTCTGGGCAATTGATCGGTTTCCCCGCTATCATTTCAGAGCGATCGCACTCCTCCACCTCAGACGCTTTGGAATGGGCGCCGATCCGACTTGTTTGCGATCGCCCCAGTTCCGACGAACTCTTTTAACACGGAATCATCCATGCAAGATATCATTCACACCAATCCATCCCGACTCCACGACAACCCGTTACAAGTCCTCAAAAGTTACTATCAACTCACCAAACCCCGAATTATTTTGCTGTTGCTGATCACCACGGCGGCGGGGATGTGGTTGGCGGCGGAAGGTGAGGTCGATCCCCTGCTGTTGTTGGTGACGATGACGGGGGGAACCCTGGCGGCGGGCTCGGCCAACACGATCAACTGCATTTACGACAGCGATATCGACCACATCATGGAACGCACCCGCTGGCGCCCGATCCCCTCCGGGCGGGTCAAACGCCGGGACGCCCTCATTTTCGCCGCCGCCCTGGCCGTCACCTCCTTCACCCTGCTGACGGTCTTCGCCAACCTGCTGGCCGCTTTGTTGGCGATGTCGGGAATTGTCTTCTACGTCGCCATCTACACCCACTGGCTGAAACGCCACAGCACCCAAAATATCGTCATCGGCGGCGCGGCCGGCGCCATTCCTCCCCTGGTGGGATGGGCCGCAGTGACGGGCGAGTTGAGTTGGACGGCTTGGCTGCTGTTCGGAATTATCTTTCTGTGGACTCCCCCCCATTTCTGGGCCCTGGCGATCATGATCCGGGACGAATACCGGGATGTCGGCGTGCCGATGTTGCCCGTCATCGAAGGGGACGAACCGACGGCGAAACAGATTTGGATTTATACTCTGATCCTGATCCCCTCGACTTTGTTGTTGGTGTACCCGTTGGGGACCAGCGGCGCGGTCTACGCCGCGATCGCCCTGTGGTTGGGCGCGATTTTCATCCAAAAAGCTTGGCAGTTGTTGCAAACTCCCGAAGACCGGGACGTGGCGCGATCGCTGTTCAAATATTCCATCTTCTACATGATGTTATTGTGTGCGGGAATGGTCGTTGACAGCCTCCCGGCGACCCACCAAATGACGATGGCGTTGGGCGAAAACCTGCAAACCTGGATGGGAAGCGCGATGGCGTTGTTGTAATTGTCGGCATTCCGATTGGCTAGGGAATAAGGAGTAGGGAGTAGAAAGAAATTTCTCACTCCTGACTCCTCACTCCTCAGATCGAGTTCGGATAATCAGTCATCATACGTTTGACTGCCAATCGATCGCCATCCCCCAACCCCCCTTCCAACTGTGGGGGCAACCTTATATAGCAGTGCCCGCTCGTATAGTTACAAAACCTATAAAAGGGAGTCGGGAGTCGGGAGTCGGGAGATTGATCATTCCCGGCGTGTTACCACGCCAGCCCTCGTTGCTATAGGGTTGCCCTTCGTCATAAGTCGTTCGATCACGATTCACCGATCGCCCGCATTTTATATGATTAATTGTTAATTATTAATCAATAATTTGATAGGTCCTGCAACGCCTCTTCTTTCAACTGCTGGCGGACGGCCAGGGGCGCGATCACTTCCCCCTGCGATCGCCACTCTCGCAGCCGCATCAATAGGTCGATATCGCCGATCCTGATCCAACCTCGGTAGTAAGAATCGTTGGGCGATCGCTGTTTGAGGACGTGCAAAATGGTCGCCCGTTCCAGGGGATCTTCGATCTCCCGGTGCAGCAGTTTTTCTAAATTTTTGTAGGCGATCGGTTGAAACGTCTCGTGGTGTCGGGTATAATCCACATACCAGCGGGCAAATTTCGGAGAAAACCGCACGATCAACAATGCCCGTTCCAGTTGACACTCCCCGCGAAGACAGCGACGGAGATTCTTCCTTCAACGATCCGACTTGCCCTGACAGGTTTGCACCAGCCAAAGTAGCGGTCAAATCTCC